>JAKECL010000386.1 GCA_030460725.1 Propionibacterium sp. | reverse complement strand
GTCGGCGGCGGGGGCCCGTGACGGCGCGTGTGTCCACTCAGGTCTGGTCGCCGGGCGGCTCCACGATGGTGGGCAGGGGTCCCACGACGGCTGTTGCACCGTCGATACTGAGGACGCGGACGTGGGTGCCGGCGGGGACCTCCGCGCGGTCGCCCGTTCGGGCGCTCCAGGTCTCCCCCGCCAGGCGGACCCGTCCCTCGACCCCGCTCAGTCGGGTCAGGGCCACGGCCTCCCGACCGACCAGACTCTGGGCGTTGGTGCGCACGTCGGGCGCGGACCGGGCCAGGTGACGCCTCGCCCACGGGCGCACCAGGACCAGGAGCAGCAGGGCGGCGACGGTGAAGACCACGACCTGTCCAACCAGTGGGACCCCGAGGGCCGCGGCGCCGGCCGCCAGAACGGCGGCAATGGCGAGCATGAGGAAGATGAGGTCCACCGTGACCACCTCGACGATACCGAGGACCAGGCCCGCGGCCAGCCACCAGAGGAACAGCATCTCTCCCCGCTCTCCGGGCGCCTCGCGCCCTCTCCGTGCCAACCCGGGTGGGCGGGCCTCAGTGTGTACCGGGCAGTCCCGGAATCATGCCGACCGAGGCGGAGGCCTGCGTGGCACCGGCGCGCGACCCGGTGCCACGGGACTCCCTCCCCGGTGCGTGGGCCCACCACCGACCCTCGGTACGTCCGGCACTCAGGGGTAGCCGGAATGCCCGGGAGAGGGTCACTCCGGTGAGCGTCTCCTCGATGGGACCCGCCGCCAGGATCCGCCCCTCCGCCATGACGGCGGCGTGGGTGAAACCGGGGGCGATCTCCTCGATCTGGTGAGTGACCAGGATCAGCTGCGGCGAGGCCGGATCAGCGGTCAGCTCCTCCAGGGCGCCCACCAACAGTTCCCGGGCACCCAGGTCCAGACCCGCAGTGGGCTCGTCCAGGACCAGGACCTCGGGGTCGGCCATGAGGGCACGGGCCAGCAGGACCCGCTGACGTTCGCCCTCGGAAAGGGTGGAGAAGCGACGATCCGCCAGCGCCGCCACCCCGAACAGGGCGATGAGGTCCTCGGCGCGAGCCGTGTCCTCGTCCTCGTAGGACTCATGGAAACTCAGGGACTGACCCCAGGATGCGGTCAGCACCACGGAGGAGACGGTGGAGGACCCGGGAATGCGCTGGGCCACGCTCTGGGAGGAGAAACCCACCCGTGTGGCCAGCTCACGCGGATCGGTGGTGCCGATGCGTTCACCCAGCACACTCGCCTCACCGGAGGAGGGAACCTCACGCCCGGCGACGATGCGTGCCAGTGAGGTCTTGCCTGCCCCATTGGGGCCCAGCACCACCCAGTGCTCCCCCACCCGCGTGGTCCATGAGACGGAATTGAGTATGCGCGTACCCCCACGCACCAGGCTGACCTCAGAGAGGTCGACGACGGTCTCCATGTTCCCAGCCTATCCGCCCCGGTGGGGCCCCACCTGCCGACACGAGCAGGCTCCACGCCTCCCTCAGGACGAGAGCAGCGAATCGTAGAGATCGCGGGTCTGCACTCCGATGGTCTGCCACGAGAAGTCCTCGCGAGCCCTGCGCAGACCCTGCTGCCCCATGCGCCTGGCGGCCTCCGGGTCGCTGAGGACCTTCATGAGGCGCTCCGCCATGTCCGCCTCGAAGACCTCCGGATGCAAGGGCGTGCCCGTCCCGTCCTTCTTCTGGTCGATGGGAACCAGGTAGCCCGTCTCCCCGTCCACGATGACATCGGGGATGCCGCCGGTGGCGGTGCCCACCACCGGGAGCCCCAGAGCCATGGCCTCCAGGTTGACGATGCCCAACGGTTCGTAGACCGAGGGTGTGATGAACACGTCCGCGGCATCCAGGATTGACACGATCTCCTGGTGGGGCAGCATCTCCTGGATCAGGACCACCCCCGTGCGTGTCTCCTGGAGGGAACGCACCAGCCCGTCCACCTCCACCGCGATCTCCTTGGTGTCCGGGGCTCCTGCACACAGGACGACCTGGACGTCGGGAGACAGGCGACGCGCTGCCCGCAGGAAATTGGGGAGCCCCTTCTGACGCGTGACCCGACCGACGAACACGACCGTGGGACGCGAGGGGGCAATGCCGTACCGCTCCAGCGTGCGTTCCTGGAAGGCGCGTTCCTCGGGGGTCGAGGGCGCGTGCCACTCCTGCAGGTCGATGCCATTGTGGATGACGTGGACCCGGTCGGGATCCACACCCGGGTAGCAGCGCAGGATGTCCTCGCGCATACCGCGGGAGACCGCGATGACGGCGGCGGCGCCCTCGTAGGCGGTCTTCTCGATGAAGGAGGAGAGGCGGTACCCCCCACCCAGCTGCTCCGCCTTCCAGGGGCGCAGGGGCTCCAGGGAGTGGGCGGTGACGACATGGGGGATGCCCTGGAGCAGGGAGGAGACGTGTCCCGCGAAGTTCGCGTACCAGGTGTGGGAGTGGACCAGGTCCGCACCCTCTGTGCCCACGACCATCTCCAGGTCCACCCCCATGGTGCGCAAGGCCGCATTGGCGCCCTCGAGCGCGGGGAGCTCCGGGTAGCCGGTCACGCCCGGTTCCCCTCCCACCCCACCGCCGT
>JAKECL010000385.1 GCA_030460725.1 Propionibacterium sp. | reverse complement strand
GGGGCACGCGACGGAGGCCAGGATGTGGGCGCCGATCCCCTCGCCGTGCTGCGTGCCCTGCTGAGCTGACAACGGGGTGGGTCGCGCGATCCTCGTACCTGGGTGGCCGGGCATTGCGACGCCGCACCTCCCAGTGTGCGCACGTTCTCCACCCGGGCCCCATTGTGACGCCCACCTACCGGGCCAGTGCCGCACCCGCCCCCCGCGACCGCGCGCTGCTACCCTGCCCCCATGTCGTACACACGTTCGACGGCGCGAGCGCTTGCAGTCTCCGCCGCAGGGTTGGGCGTCCCCCGCCCGCCACGTGCCCGCAGCACCGCAGAGGCCCGGCGCAGGGCGCTGTCCGTGGTGTCGCGAATGGGCTACGTGCAGCTGGACTCCGTCAATGTGCTGGCCCGCGCGCAGGACATGGTCCTCCACGCACGCGTGGGTGCGGTCCCTCCGGATCTGCTCACCACGCCCACGCCCACGGCCGCAGGTGTTCCCGACATCGTGGAACAGTGGGCCCACGAGGCTGCAGTGGTGACCCCGGAGGTCTCCCGGCTGCTGGCTGCATTCCCGCGCACCGGCCTGTGGGGCTCACGTATGCGCCACCTGGAGGACCCCGCATGGCAGGCGAGCCTGGAGCAGGTGATGGAGCGGCTGTCCCGATCTCCGGCAACCGCCCTGGGTGTTGCCGACGAGTTCGCCGACGGGGACCGGGAACGTCGGCACTTCTTCGAGACATGCGCCCTGCACGCCTTCCATGCCCGCCGGCTGGTCGGGGTGGGGCGTACAGCGGGCTTCCAGCGCATCCTTGCCGATCCCCACAGACTGTGGCCGCAGTGGTTCGAGGAGGGAACGGCCGAAGCTCCACCAACCGGCGACGCCGACGAGGGCGGTGCGGAGCGCGACAGCGCAGACGCACCTCTGGCGGGAACTGGCCCCGGCACTGGCGCCGGCTCCGGGGGCGGCGGCGCCCCTGACCCTGGGTCCGCATCCCTGGAACTCACCCGCATCGCCCTGCGTGGTCTGGGGATCGCACGCACCACGACCGTCGCGGACTGGTTCCGCCTCTCGCGTCGCCACACCGCCGCCTCGCCTAGGATGCCCTCATGTCCGCCCTCTCCCCCCACACCGCCCCGGGCTCTCGCCCCGGCCCTGGCGATGGCGGAGCCGGCGATGCCGGGCCATCCGACCACGGAGCCGGAGCCCCCGGTGCAACCCCGAGCGCCTTGCCTCCACCGGGTGCACTGGCACCGGGAGGAGACGTCCGGGTGGACACCTGGTTGTGGGCCGTGCGCCAGACGAAGTCGCGTTCCCAGGCCACTGCCGCAGCCAGGGCCGGTCACGTCCGCGTCAACGGGGAGCCGGCCAAGGCCTCACAGAAGATCCACGTGGGCGACGAGGTCCGTCTGCGTGTCGAGGGCTTCGACCGGATCCTGGAGGTCCGCGCCCTGCTGGTCAAACGCGTGGGCGCCCCCCAGGCACGTCTGTGCTACGTCGACCACTCGCCCCGGCACCCCCGTCCGGTCGGCGGCTTCGCCCTGCGTGACAGGGGTGCGGGTCGCCCCACGAAGAGGGAACGCCGAGACCTGGACCGTCTGAGGGGCCGGGACTCACGCGAGCACGGCTGAAGGGCCAATACCCCGCTCCCGCCGCCCACCCACCCGGTGCTGCCGCGGAGGCGGCCCCACCACGTCGCACCCTCCGGATACAGTCGTCCGGCTCAGGGGATGTGCCGGACGACGCCCGGAGTGGAGTCCGACACCGAAGTCTCCAGCCGGGCCGCGTCCAGCGCCGCGGACCAGGAGCCGAAGTGCTGACGGACGGTGGCCGGCGCGGGCACGGCCCGCCCCGCGGCGCGCTGCCCCCGGGCCCAGTCCGTGAAGTCCCCGAAGGACGACGATCCACCCGCAGCGGCGGACTCGCGCAGGAAACGGGTCAGCGCGGCGAGGTGGTCCTCCCGCGTGAAGCGTCCCCTTCCGCGTTCACGTCCCCGAGAGGAGGTGGCGACCCCCAGTTCCTCCAGTGCGCCGTTCCACCTGCCTGCTCCCAACCGGGTGGCCACAGTGCGGCCCGTCGGAGGCCACAGCGCGACGCCCTTCACAGAACTCCCGCCCCACCCCGACACGACCTCCTGACGCACCTTCTCGTAGGTGGCGACAGAAATGGCCGCATCCGAGCCCTCTCCCCGGGCCCGTGCGTGCGCGCGGGTACGCGCGGCGACGATCACGCCCACCACCTGTGAGACCGCGTCCTCCTCCAGCGCGTACTGGGTGAGGACAGGTGCCACAGCGGCCCGCAGGTGCCCGGCGTCGCCCTCGTCGACGGGGGTCAGACGGTGGGCGACCCCCAGGACGTACCAGAACCCCGCCACCACCTGGTCCCGGGTGAACGCGGAGCCGCGCGTTCGCGACGACGGGGAGGATTCCATGCCGTCAGCATAGGGTCCGGCCCGCGTCCGCCTGTGAAGTCCTCCTCAACCTCTGGTCCCGCAAGGCGCTGGGGAGCGGGCAGATCTAGCATGTATCCGTCTCGACGGCGCCCGCGACCAGGCTCCGGGCACCGCGTGCCCTGTGTCCGCCTCCCCGGACGACGCCCCGCCCCGACCGGACGTGCC
>JAKECL010000384.1 GCA_030460725.1 Propionibacterium sp. | reverse complement strand
CCCGACGCCGCCTCGACGGGCCGAGCGCCACTCCCCGCCCCTGCCTCGACGGGTCGAGTGCTGCGTCCCGCCGCCGCCTTCCCTGCCCTGACCGCGCCCACGGGAGGTCCCCATGCTCAGTCGCATCGCTGAATCACTCTTCTGGATCGGCCGGTACCTGGAGCGCACGGAGGACACCGCTCGGCTGCTCAAGGTGCACCTGCGTCTGCTCATCGAGGACCCGCTCGCCGACGAGGGACAGGCCTCCGCCGCGCTGCTCTCCGTCATGGGGATCCCCGTGGAGGACGCCGACACCGCCGATGTGCTGCGGCTCCTGTGCCACGACCCGTTCTCGACGAGCTCCATCATCTCCTCGATCCAGGCCGCCCACGAGGCCGCCCACCGGGCTCGCGAGACCGTTCCCGACGACCAGTGGGAGATCCTCAACCGCTGGTGGCGCGCCACACGCTCGGGCTCCCTGGAGAAGGGACACCCCACCGACGTCATGACGGGGATCACCAACCGCTGCGCGATGATCTCCGGGATGATGCACTCCCAGCTCCTGCGTGACGAGGGGTGGTGGTTCCTCATGATGGGGCGCAACCTGGAGCGTGTGGACATGACGGCCCGCGTCATCCGTCTCGCAGCGCTGCGGCCCTCCCCGACTTCCTGGTCGGATGCCCTGAGCAGCTGCGCGGGACAGCACGCCTACATCCGCAGCCGGGGGGCGGCCTCCACTGACCTGGACATCGCCCGCTTCCTGCTGCTGGACGAGTCCTTCCCCCGCTCCCTCCTCTTCAGCCTCGATGCCGTGGCCCACGCCCTGGACACCATCGACCGGGCGGACCCGGTGCGTGGACATGTCTCGGAGGCAACCCGCCTGGTGGGCCAGACCCGCTCCCGACTGCTCTACCGCGCCCCCGAGGCCACCATGGAGGACCTTTCCGCACGCATGGCTGCGCTGGGCGCCACCTGCGCAGAGGTCAGCGCATGCGTCCAGGAGCGGTTCTTCGAGGGCACCGCCGCGACGCACTGGACGGGGGACCACCTGTGAGCAGGATCCGGATCGTGCACCACACCGGCTACACCTACACCGAGCCCACCCTCGCCTCCTTCAACGAGGCGCGCATGACCCCCGGAACGGACGCGGACCAGCACCTGGTCGAACACCGCCTGGAGATCTCCCCCAAGGCGTGGACCCAGGAGTACACGGACTACTGGGGCACCCGCGTCGTGGCCTTCGAACTCCACACCCCCCATGCGCGTCTCGACGTCACCTCCTCCTCCACGGTCGAGGTCCGGCGTCGGAGCATGGGCGGCATGGGAATGACCTGGGAGGACCTCACCTCACCGGTCGTGGAGGACCGGTTCGCCGAGTTCCTCACCCTCTCCCCACGCGTGGACCCGGGACCCGAGCTGCGCGACGACCTCTCCGGGCTGCTGCTGGAGGCCCAGGGCCCGGGCGACTTCGCGCCCCGGGTGGGGGAGTTCATCCATGACCGCGTCGGGTACGTCTCCGGATCCACCACCGTCCACACCCGCGCACGTGAGGCGTGGGCGTCGCGGGCCGGGGTCTGCCAGGACCTCGCCCATCTGATGATCGGGGCGCTGCGGGCGGCGCACGTGCCCGCCCGCTACGTGTCGGGGTACGTGATGCCCGACGGCGCGGCCCCCTTGGGGGAGACCCGCACCGGGGAGTCCCATGCCTGGGTCGAGTACTGGGACGGGCGCTGGCTGGGCTACGACCCGACCAATGCCTCCGAGCCCGGGGACCTGCACGTCCGGGTGGGCTCCGCCCCCGACTACTCCGGTATCACGCCCCTGCGTGGCATCTTCACAGGAGGCCCGGGTTCGGAGCTCTTCGTCCAGGTGGAGGTGACACTGCTGGGGTGAGCGCGCCGCTCTCGGCGGCCAGGGCGAGCGATCAGTCGGGGAGGACGCGCACGAGGGCGCCGTCCCGCCCCGCGGGGGCGTCGACCTCGACGACGTCGCCGTCCTGGAGATGATGGCCCCGGCGCAGTTCGGGGACACCGTTGATGCTCACGTCCCCCTCGGTCACGAGCTGACGCGCCAGCGCGCCGTCATCGGCCAACCCTGCCAGTTTCAGGAACTGACCGAGCCTGATGGAGCCGCGCACCTCCACGGTCCTCATCCCTGCCACCATCCGTGTCCTCCTCGTTCCGCATCCACAGGGCGACCACCGCCCATGCCACCAGGGTGCCCACGACGTCGGCAGCCACGTCTCGTGCATCGCCGGTGCGTCCCGGCACCCACGCCCACTGGATGAACTCGGAGACCGGTGCGTGCACCAGGGGCAGGCCCACCGCGAACCAGGTGGGCCACCCGCACAGCAGGCCCGCGGCGGTGACCGAGGCGAAGGAGGTGGCGTGGATGATCCAGTCGAAACCGTACTCCCCGGGTGCGGTGGAGCCGGGCCAGCCACGCGTCACCTCCCACAGGGGTGCCAGCACACCGGTGCCTCCGCCGACGTCGGGGGTGTAGAGGACCACGGCCTGCAGGCACAGCATCACCACCCACACGACGACCCAGCCCCTGCGCATGGGTGACAGTGTGCCCCCCATGCGCAGGGGCCGGGGTCCAGCCGTGGTTGCCGCAGGGGGCGGCG
>JAKECL010000383.1 GCA_030460725.1 Propionibacterium sp. | reverse complement strand
ACCGCCGTCCCGGGGTCCGTCGAAGGCGTGGACACGCAGGTCCGCCACCAGTCCGCGCAGCACGCGCGCGAGCTCGGTGACGTGGACACCTGCACCCCCGTAGACGTGGGGCGGGTACTCCCTGGTGAGCAGATCGACGCGCATGGGGACCTCCTGGGTGATGTGACCGGACGCACCCCCGAGCCTAGCCGGTGGGCGCGCGGGACACGGACGCTTGGGCGTGTGAGGGGACTCCCCGACGGAACAGGCCCGGAGGGCGGATGCGCCCGCCTACTCTGGTGTCATGGCGCACAATCATGTCCTTGCAATCGTCCTGGCGGGTGGCGAGGGAAAG
The DNA here is from genome assembly GCA_030460725.1 of Propionibacterium sp. Taxonomy (GTDB): domain Bacteria; phylum Actinomycetota; class Actinomycetes; order Actinomycetales; family Actinomycetaceae; genus Pauljensenia. Next base: position 2,277 of record JAKECL010000383.1, on the reverse strand, counting down.
CGGCTCATGCCCCTGACGACCGACCGGGCCAAGCCCGCGGTGCCTTTCGGGGGACACTACCGGCTCATCGACTTCGCCCTGTCGAACATGGTGAACTCCGGGTACATGAAGGTCGTGGTGCTCACCCAGTACAAGTCGCATTCCCTGGACCGCCATGTCACCAAGACCTGGTACATGTCGCCTCTGCTCGGCAACTTCGTCGCCCCCGTCCCCGCCCAGCAGCGCAGGGGACCCCACTGGTACCTCGGCAGCGCGGACGCCATCTACCAGTCGCTGAACATCGTGGACGACGAGAAGCCGGACTACATCGTCATCATCGGTGCGGACAACATCTATCGCATGGACTTCTCCCAGATGGTGGCCCACCACATCGCCTCGGGTCTGCCGGCCACCGTCGCCGGTATCCGCCAGCCCGTGGAACTCGCCCCGGCGCTGGGCATCATCGACGGCAAGGACGGGGTCGTCCGGGACTTCCTGGAGAAGCCCAAGCACGCCGAGGGCCTGCCCGACGACCCGACGAAGGTCCTGGCCTCGATGGGCAACTACGTCTTCACCACAAAGGACCTGGTCGCCGCCCTGCGCGAGGACGCCAAGGACGAGGACTCCCGCCACGACATGGGTGGGGACATCATCCCGTGGTTCGTGCGCCGCGGGGGGTGCGGCGTCTATGACTTCAAGGACAACGATGTGCCGGGCGCCACGGAGCGTGACCGCAACTACTGGCGCGATGTGGGTACCCTGGACGCCTACTACGAGGCGAACATGGAGCTGATCAGCGTCCACCCCGTCTTCAACCTGTACAACAGGGACTGGCCGACCATGACGCTGTTGGACGGATCGCTGCCGCCGGCGAAGTTCGTCTACGGGGACGAGCACTCCCGGATGGGGCACGCAGTGGACTCCTTCGTCTCCCCCGGCGCCATCATCTCCGGCGGCGAGGTCTACCACTCGATCATGTCACCGGGCACCTACGTCCACTCCTGGGCCCAGGTCACCGACTCGGTGGTCATGGACGACACCCGGATCGGGCGCCACGCGATCGTCTCCAAGGCCATCCTGGACAAGTCCGTGATCGTGGAGGAGGGCGCCGTGGTGGGCGTGGACCTGGAGCACGACCGCGACAGGGGCTTCACCGTCACCGAGTCGGGGATCACCGTGGTCCCCAAGGGAATGGTCGTCTCCAAGTGAGCCCAGCCCCGCGCGTGGCGGTCGCCGCGCTGGCGGCGGCGCCCATCGCGTGCCCCCCTGGCCTCCCCACGCGCCTCGGCATCCCCGGCGGCCAGGTGTCCCTGCAGTCTTCCCCCGCCCGCGAGGGCGGCCCCGACTGGCACGTCCTGCGTGTCAGCGGTGAGGCGGGGGCGGACTTCGACGCCGCGCACGCGCGCGAGGTGATGCACGCGTTCGCCCCGGATGTGGTCGTCGTCCCCGCTGCGCTGGTCTCGGCCGCACCCGGCCTGGTCGTCACCGATGTCGATTCCACCCTCATCACCCAGGAGGTCATCGAGGAGCTCGCCGACCACGCCGGGACCCGCGCCCAGGTCGCAGAGGTGACCGCGCGCGCCATGAACGGAGAACTCGACTTCGCCCAGTCCCTGCACCAGCGGGTGGCGACCCTCCGCGGAGTTCCGGCCTCAGTGTTCCAGACCGTACTCGACGCGCTGATCCCGACTCCGGGTGCCCAGGCGCTGGTGGATGCCGTCCACCGCGGTGGCGGCACCTTCGGCGTCGTCTCCGGCGGCTTCGAGGAGGTCGTGGCACCGCTGTGCCAGATGATGGGTATCGACCACTGGGTCGCCAATCACCTGGAGGTTCGGGCGGGACACCTGACCGGCCGGGTCCAGGGAGACGTCGTCACGTCGGACACCAAGGTTGCCCACCTGCAGAGATGGGCTGGAGAGCAGGGGGTCCCACTGGAGCAGACGGTGGCCATGGGAGATGGTGCCAATGACATGCCCATGATGGGTGCGGCGGGACTCGGCGTGGCATTCTGCGCGAAGCCTGCGGTGCGCGCCGCGGTGCCCGACACGATCTCCTTGCAGCGGCTGGACGCCCTCGTCGGCATCCTCGCACTGCCACTTCCCTGACCGCGTCCGCTGTCCTGACGGCTTCCACTCCCCTGCCGGCTTCCAGTCCCCCGTGGTACCTGCTGGCGCCTGGATCACCGTCTTCCCATCGCATCGGAGGGCGGGTGGACACACCCGTGCCGGGTCGCTCGGCCCCTGCATCGCGCAGACGGACTTCGCCGGGAACGGGGACGGACTTCGGCGAGAACGGGGA
>JAKECL010000382.1 GCA_030460725.1 Propionibacterium sp. | reverse complement strand
GGCAGCCATGTCCCGCAGTGTAGGAGCGCACGAGGGTGGGGCGGGTTCCCCGGTCCGGCCCGCACGCCGCCACACGTTGACGGTCAGCTACGCAGGCGCGGCCGCGGCGCAGTCCCGGTGCCGGACGTGCCCACTGGATGGCTCACCACGGGTCGCTCCTGCTGGGTGAGGGTGCCGCAGGAGGTGGATCCGGCAACGGGCACGACGGACCCGACACCGGCGAGAGCAACCGACACCGGTGAGATCACCGGGCGGCGTCGACGGACCCCGACCTATCGCGAAAAACCGATACCGCCTGGGTATATGGATTTCGCGATACTCCCACGGTATATTGAAATCCTGATACGCGTCGATCGGAGGCCCTCATGCCCACACGCAGCGCACGTCTTCGCGCACCAGCAGACTTCGGACTCGCCCTCCAGCAGGCCAGGATGGCCCAGGGCCTGTCACAGACCGACCTCGCCCGCGAGCTCGGCATCACGCAGAGCACGGTCAGCGCCTTCGAGACAGGCAAGTCCACGATCCACCTGCGCCGGCTCCTGGAGCTCGCCCGTGCCACCGGGATCACCTTCACCGCCACCTGGGACGACGACGATGCGACTCGCCGTTGAGCTGCACGGGACCCGTGTGGGGACCATCGACGGCGACGCACGGACCTTCGACTTCGTCCCGTCGCCCGAGGCGATCGAACGCTTCGGGGCCAACAGCACGATCCTCTCCGTCGCGATCCCCCTGGCCCCGAGGCAGCGCAGGGACCATGCCAGGCGCCGGCGCAATTGGTTCGCCGAGCTCCTGCCGGAAGGGAGCCAGTACGAGCACATGCTGGCCCAGGGCCACCTCATCCGGGGTGACACACCCGCCTTCCTGGCCCGGTACGGTCGCGACGTGGCGGGGGCTCTCCAGATCTGGGACCTCGACGATCCCACCGAGCCCCGTTCCCCGGGGTTGAGGGAGCTCTCGCCCCCACAGGTCCGCAGGATGCTCGAGGACCCCGTCGGCTCACCACTCGCCAATGAGGCCAGTACCGGCAAGTCCTCCCTGGGCGGTGTCCAACCCAAGATCGTCCTGGTGAGGACCCCCACCGGGTGGGCCCAGGCAGTCGGCGGTCAGCCCACCACGCACATCCTCAAGCCGCAGCTGGGGGGAACGCTGGGCACCGTCATCTTCGACGAGGAGTTCGGCTCGCGACTCTCCCGACGGATGGGGCTGGCGGCATTCGGGACGACGGTCGCGGACTTCGACGGTCTGGCGGCACTGGTGGTGGAACGCTACGACCGCAGTGACGGCACCCGTGTGCACCAGGAGGACCTCAGCCAGGCCCTCGGCGCGGAGCACAACGAGAAGTACCAGGAGATGGGTGGGGTGGTGAGCCTCCGCAGGATTGCCGAGGTCCTCAGCCAGTACGCAAGTGCTCGGGACTTGCACCGCTTGGCGCGGATGGTGGTCCTGTCGGTGGCCGTGGGGAACCTCGACATGCACACCAAGAACATCGCTCTCCTGCACCCCTCCACCGGGGAGACGCTCCTGGCACCCGCCTATGACGTGGCTCCACAGGCCCACGGGCCCAACGACGGCAGACTCGCGCTCGCTGTCAACGGGACGTACCGCCATCAGGAGATCACCCGCGCGGACCTCGTCGCCGAGTTCACCTCCTGGGGGCTCCGACATGCCGAGCAGCGGACATCTGACGCCCTGGACGAGATCGCGGCGATCCTGGACGAGGAGACACCGCTCGCCGGGTCCTTCCACGGACTGCTCGATGAGATCACCTCCTTTGTCGACAATCTCCGCAGCGGACTCCCCGTCGGCGGAGCCCCGCGGTAGTCACCGATCGGCTGGGAGCGACGTCCCGCGTCCCCCGGTCCCCGGACATTCCACGGACTCGTTCCGGGCGGAGGACCACCGACGCCACGAAGTGCGGGTGTCGGCCACCGCCGATCCGGCGTAGGCTCGACGTGACGTGACCACCGACACACCTGAGGAGGTGATGATCCGATGGGTGACAAGTCCCCGAAGAAGTCCGGCTCGAAGACCCCCGCCGGGAAGACCCTCAAGGAGAAGCGGGCGGCCAAGAAGGCCAAGCACGACGCCAAGGCCCACGAGGCCTGACCTCTCCAGCACCGACCACAGCGCCCCGGGCCACCACGTCGTGGCACGGGGCGTCGTGCTGCGCTCCGGATCCGAATCCCGATACCGGGTCTCCGCGGCCCGGGGGCAGCCGTACCTTGGGGGTGTGAGCGATCCACAGAGCACACCCCCGGCGCACCCGGACGACGGCGCCGGCGCTCCCCCGCCGCCCACCGCGGCCGACGGCTGGGGGCCCGACATCCTCCCCGGTTTCGAGCGCCTCACGCTGGAGCTCGCACCGGACGAGGAGGGTGACGTCGTCGCCACGCTCGTGCGCCCTGCGCGGAGAGCGGGATCGGGTGCGGATGCGGGTGCGGGTGCGGGGGCCGGAGGGCGCACCGACGAGGGCGGCGCCGGGAACCCCGGCGAGGGCGAGGCCAAGAGCATACGCGAGGACGCAGCAGGGAGCATCCACGAGGACGGCGCCCCCGATGTCGGCGTGGACGTGCTGTACGTGCACGGCTGGAACGACTACTTCTTCCAGGCCC
>JAKECL010000381.1 GCA_030460725.1 Propionibacterium sp. | reverse complement strand
CCCGGTCGGGAACCCGGTGAGGCTCCCCGCGCCCCCGGCGCCGATGCCGTCGGTGTCGTCAATGTCGTCGGTGTGGACCCGTTCCAGGACGACTGCGGCGACGGCGAGGTCGCCGTCGTGGGACAGGGAGACGTGCCAGCGGATCGATCGGAGCCCGCTGCACGAGGACGAGGCGCTGCGCGAGGACGAGGAGGAACTGGGGAGCCGGTCCCCGGGGAGGGCGAGGGTGCGCGCCACCTCCTGGGCGACACGGCCATGCAGGTGCAGGGTGGGCCGTCCCCAGTGGTCCTGGACGACCTCCACCTCCCGCCAGTCGAACTGCTCGACAGGAATGGGAGGGGCCACCCCCTCCAGAGCAGAGGACCAGGCCTTGACGAAGGCCTCCTTCGCGGCCCAGCGGACCCCGACGTGGGGGGCACAGGCACGAGGATCCTTCACAGAGCCCGCTTCGGCCCGGACCCTGGACTCCACCACACGACGCTCACGCGCCGTGAGGACGGAGTCCAGGAAGGTCGACCCCGGCAGCCCCACCTGCTCCACGAGAGCAGGCAGGGCCACCAGGTCGACCCCGATGCCGAGGATCACCGCGAACTCAGTCCTGCGCCGGCAAGGCGTAGAAGCCGTCGGCGCCCAGGCGCGCCCGAGGATCCAGCAGGATGGCCGCCTCGACCTCATGGGGGTCCACACCGGCCGACTCCTCGGGCAGGCGACGCGACTCCACGGGCTCGAAGAGCGGCGTGTGGCCGAGCATCCCGGACTCGCGGTGCCGGGTGCCTGCACGCAGACGCTCGTCGGAGCGCCTCCGCCAGGCCTCCAGGTCCGCCCGACCCTGTTCGGGGGTGTCAGCAGCGTTCACCACCAGTGCCTCGAAGGCCCCCGGGTTCACCACCGCCACCAGGGAGGAGACATGTCCGAAGCCCAGCGAGGTCGCGAAGGCCGCACGGATGGGACCGCGCGATCCCAGGTCCAGTGGCGAACGGACCCACACCAGACCCGGGTTGACGGCCATCTCCTCGTCCACGCAGTCCAGGGAGGCATTGGCCGGAACCACACCCGTCTGGAAGAGCTGCGTGAGGCCCGCGATCTGGAAGACGCAGGCGCCACCCTTTGCATGCCCGGTCAGCGACTTCTGCGAGATGACGAACAAGGGGTTGCCCTCGGTGCGACCCAGTGCCCGCCCCAGCCGGGTGTGCAGGTCGGACTCGTTGGGGTCATTGGCATTGGTGGAGGTGTCGTGCTTGGACACCACCGACACGTCGTCGATTCCCACCCCCAGCTCCGCCAGGCGGCGCGCCAGGTGGGAGTCCTTCCCGCCTCGCGCACTGGCCAGCGCACCGATCCCGGGAGCCGGGATGGAGGTGTGCGCGCCGTCTGCGTGGGTCTCGGCGAAGGCCACCACGCCCAGCACGGGCAACCCCATGTCGCGCGCGATGTCCGCCCTGGTCAACAGGACTGTGCCGCCGCCCTGGGACTCCACGAAGCCCCCACGCCGGCGGTCGTTGGCCCGCGACACGAAACGCTGCGAGATCCCCTGGTCCAGCATCGCATCGGTGGCGGCCGTGGCGTTCATGGAACCGAAGCCCTCGATGGACTCCACCTGGATGTCGTCGGTGGCGCCGGCCACCACGAAGTCCGCCTTGTGGCAGGCGATCTTGTCCAGGCCCTCCTCGATGGACACCGCAGCGGTGGCGCAGGCCCCCACCGGGTTGATCATCGGGCCGTAGCCCCCGATGTAGGACTGCATGGTGTGGGCGGCCACCACATTGGGCAGGGTCTCCTGCAGGATGTCCTGCGGGTAGTCCTCACCCAGGAAGCGGTCCACGAAGAGCTTGCGCATGGAGGTCATCCCCCCGAAGCCGGTGCCCTGGGTGGAGCCCACCTCGGAGGGGTGGACCACCTGCAGCAGCTCGGCGGGTGAGAACCCTGCGGAGACGAAGGCATCCACCGCCGTCACCAGGTTCCACACGGCGATCCGGTCGATGGAGTCGACCATCGAGGCCGGGATCCCCCAGCGCGTGGGATCGAAGTCGGTGGGGAACTGGCCCCCGATGCGCCGCGAGAGAGTCGCGCGCCTGGGGACCCGGGCCTCCCCGCCCTTGAGGCGCGTGACCGTCCACTCTCCCGACTCCCCGTCCTGCGACACGGAGGTGAAGCGGGGATCCGCGTCCAGGTAGCTGCGGGCCTCCTCCTCGCTCTCCACCGCGAAGGCGATGTCACGGTCCAGGAAGACCGAGGCCGCCTCCGGGCTGTACCCGTCGTGCAGGGGGCCGTCGTCGGTGAAGAAACGGATCCCGGAGCGCGCCACGACCTCGTCGCGGTAGCGCTCGAAGATCGCCGACTCCTCGACCAACTGGTCGTCCGTGTCGTACCAGCCGCCCACCGGCGAGTCACGCCAGGTCAGCAGGCCCGTCATCCACGCCAGCTCCAGCACCCCCGCAGGAGTGAGGTCCACGGTGCCGTCGGAATGGATGCCCAGCTCAGCTTCCAAGCGGGTGCGCGAGGAGCCCCACGGGCCGACCTCGCCGAGCCCGACGATGACCACGGTCTCGTGGAGGTCTGCGCGCACGGGCCCCCACTGCGCGGGGTCGATGTGGGAGACGCGGGTGCGGGTGGGGGAGG
>JAKECL010000380.1 GCA_030460725.1 Propionibacterium sp. | reverse complement strand
TGCACTGTGTTCGCGATGGATGACGAGCGAGAAGTCGGCATCGAAGCCCGCACGCTCTCCGATGTCGATCGGGGCATCCTCCGAGCCCTCCGGGAGGAGGACGGCGTCGGGGTAGCGCGAACTCATCCACCCGTGGATCTCACGCCACAGCATTGCCGTCGCCTGCAGACCAGGGTCGTCATTGACCAGCGAGTATGCCATGTCGACGCGGAAGCCACTCACCCCTTTGGCGAGCCAGAAGTCGATGATCCGCTTGAGATCCTCGATGTTGCGGCGGGGCCCGGGCGCATCCGGCGTGTCGCGCCACGGCTCGCGCGGATCGGGCCTGGCGTATCCGAAGTTGAGAGCTGGCTGTTCCTCGAAGAAGTTCTTGAGGTACCAGCCTCCACGCGACCCCCTGCCTTGCACGAAGCCTTCACCGGGCCGGTCGGCCCACACGTAGCGGTCGTCACTGTCGTCGGCGGAGGAGCGGACGAACCAGGGGTGTTCCACTGAGGTGTGTCCAACGACCAGGTCCAGGAGCACGCGGATTCCGCGGGAGCGGGCGTTGGTGACCAGCCGCTCGAGATCCTCGTTGGTTCCGTACCGGGGGGCGATGGAGAAGTAGTCCGAGACGTCGTAGCCGGCATCCCGAAAAGGGGATGTGAAACAGGGATTCAACCAGATGACATCAACGCCGAGCCATTCGAGATAGTCCAGCGAATCAATGATCCCTTGAAGATCTCCGATGCCATCACCATTGGAGTCCCGAAAAGACTGGGGGTAGATCTCGTAGATCACGGAGTCAGCGAGCCAGTCGGGTGCGGCAGCGGGCTCACCCTCGCTGATCCCGTCCAAATTCCACAGGTAGTCCCGCACTCATAGGAACTCTCCTCCCGCACTGCGTTGTGCTTGGTAATCGACGCGCGTCGATGATGTATGACGGGAATCATATGCGCCGTGAAGTCGGGATGCAAGTGCTGGGGAAGGGTGGCTGAGGCGGCAGCGCAGGGCGACGCGGAACCGCGGCTCAAGCATCGGGACGGAGCAGGCTGTCGGCGCGAAGGCAGACCGTGATCAGACCCGCTCCCCCGCGAACCTCCATGGGGCGCGAGGGCGGGCAGCAGGAGGACCTGGCCTTCAGCCGGCCACAGGCACCACGTGGCCGGCATCCGTCTCCAGGTCACCAGTGAAGCCTGCGGCGACCACCCGGCGCCCGACGACCAGGATGTAGCCCCACACACCGGCCGTGACCAGGGCACCCAGCGAAACCTTCACCACCACCGGCAGCCCGGAAGGCGTCACGAATCCCTCGAGCACACCGGAGACGAAGAGCAGTATGACCAGACCGAGCGCGATGGTCACCATTGCCCGCCCGGTGGAGGCCACCGCCTGGAGTCTGGTGCGCGGCCCCGGCACCAGCATCGACCAGAAGACTCTCAGGCCTGCGGCTCCTGCGATGAAGATCGCCGTGAGTTCGGGGATGCCATGGGGCAGGATGAAGGAGAAGAACTGGCCCGGTCCCGCGTACTCGATGACCACCGCCGCAGAGACCCCCAGGCTCTGGGCGTTCTGGAAGAGGACGTAGACCGGCAGAACTCCCGTGATCCCACCACCCACGCACTGCAGGGCGATGAAGGCGTTGTTGAACCACACGGAGGCTCCGAACTCCGCAGAGGTGTCCTGACTGTAGTAGGCGACAAAGTCCTGCTTCGCGTAGGCCTCCAACTCCGAGGGTGAGCCCAGTGCCGCGAAGAGGGAGGGATCGCGCAGCAGCCACCATGCCTGGAGTGAGCAGACCAGCAGGAAGACCGCGGTGACGCCCGCGATCCACCAACGGGTTTCGAAGAGCGCTGCAGGCAGGGAGACCCGGAACCAGCGCGACAGCGATGCGGTGGAGGCCCCCGGGGTCCCCGTCAGTCGAGCGCGTGCCGCAGCGAGGTCCCTGGAGAGCACCCGGATGAGGTCCGGGTCCGGGTTCTGCGCCCGCACCGAAGCGAGGTCCGCCGCACCCTGTCGGTAGAGCACGGCGAGTTGGTCGATCTCCGGTCCGCTCATGCGGTGTCGGCGGGCCAGGTCGTGGAGCCTGGTCCAGGAACCTGCCCGCGAGGCCCTCAGCGCGTCGATGTCCACGTCGGCTAGCGTGTCACACATGAGCACCGAGGTCCTCCCCGTCCGCCACATCCACGAGGAGTCGATCGTCACGGGTGAGGCCGTCGAGTTGGAGGTCAGACCCGCATCACCCCTGTTGCGCGTCGCCGCGGGCCTGACGGACGGTGCCTGCACGATCCTCGCCTACCTGGTGGCCCTCCTCGTGGCGTCTCGGGTGGTGGAGGCACCGTCGCCCTCGACGCTGCGGGTGCTCATGATCGGATCCCTCGTGCTGGTCACTGTCGTGGTGCCGGTGGTGGTGGAGACCTCCACGCGGGGACGTTCTCTGGGCAGGTGGGCATGGGGCCTGCAGGTGGTGCGCGACGACGGCGGTGTGATCACCGTGCGGCACAGCCTGGTCCGTGCGCTGGCCGGGATCGTGGAGCTCTGGTTGACCTTGGGTGCAGTCGCCACCGTCGCCGCGATGGTCACGCCACGATCCAAGCGCCTGGGAGATCTCGCCGCAGGCACCATGGTGGTCCGCATTCCA
>JAKECL010000379.1 GCA_030460725.1 Propionibacterium sp. | reverse complement strand
TCGCGGGCCTGGGTCAGGCCAATGTCAGTCATGGTGTTCTCCTTCTGCGGTGCTGGGGATCCCGCTGCTTGCGCGGACCTGGAGGTGTGGTGGTACGAGGATGGACTCCCGGACCGGGCCGCCATGGTCGCGGCGGTCGATCTGGCGCAACAGGACGTCGACCAGGTGGAAGCCGATCGTGGTGAAGTCCTGCTGGACGCTGGTCAGCGGGGGCCACAGCCAGGCGGCGCTGACGTCGTCGAAGCCGACCACGGCCACGTCACGGGGAACCCTGCGGCCGCGTTCGTGCAGGGCTCGCAGGAGTCCAGCGGCCATCTCGTCATTGGCGACGAGCACCGCGGTGATGCTGGGGTCATCGGCGACCAAGAAGCCGGCGCGGTACCCGGAGGCGGGGCTCCAGTCACCATGGCTGACCGTCGCGGGCACCCGACGTCCGGCCGCCTGGAGGGACTCTCTCCAGCCCTGCTCCCGCTGCCTCGACTGCACCGAGTTTCGCGGCCCGGCAACCAGGTGCACAGTGTCGTGCCCCAGGCCCAGCAGGTGGTCGACCGCGAGGCGTGCTCCGGCCTGTTGGTCGAGGCCCACGTTCGGCACAGACAGGTCCGTCCGGGAGTCGGCCAACACCACGGGCAGGGACGGCGGGATGCGCACCGTCGCCAGTTCGGCCGTCTCCAATCCCAGCACGACCAGGCCCGCGACGCCCTGCCGAGCCCGTGCAATCGCGCGGTTCACGTCCTCGGCCGACCCGCTGGCCGCGTGGGCCAAAGCCACGTCATACCCGTGCTGGCGTGCCGAGGTGCACACCGCATCGATGATGTTGGCCTCGCCTGTCCGGTTGAGGTGGTGGGCCACCACACCAATGCTTGACGACCGCCCTGCTCGCAGTGCCTGGGCGGCCGCGTTGGGGGCGTAGCCGAGCTGCGCCATCGCCGCGAGCACCTTTTGCCGAGTCGGTTCGGCCACCGACTGTGTTCCATTGGCCACTCGGGAGACGGTTTGCGCCGAGACCCCGGCCACGGCTGCGACGTCTCGTGCGGTGGCACGGCCCGACCAGCCAACGCCACCCCGGGTCGACGAGCGCAGGACCTGGTCACTCATGCAAGACGCCCCGCGGCCGCGCTGGGAGTGACCAGGTGCACCTCCGGGATCGGGAAACCTTCCTGTTGCGCCCGCTCGACTACCGCGTGGGCAACGTCCGAGGCCCGCCCTCGCGGCACCAGCGCCACGATGCTCCCCCCGAAGCCACCGCCGGTCATCCGGGCGCCGAAGGCCCCCGCCTCGACGGCCGCCTCCACCGCACCGTCGAGCTCTGCGACGCTCACCTCGAAGTCATCACGCAGCGAGGCATGTGACTGGCTCATCAACCGGCCCGCCCCCACGGCGTCACACGCACCCAGAGCCTTCACCATGTCCTCCACCCGCCACATCTCGGTGATGGCGTGGCGGGCCCGGGACCGCATCTGCTCGTCCGGCAGCGCCGCCAGGAGCGGCTCGAGATCCTCGGGTCGGTTGCGGTCTGCCACCTCGCGCAGCGAAGCGACGCCCAATGCCCGGGCCGCCGCCTCGCAGCTCGCACGGCGTTGTCCGTACTGCCCGTCGGCCAATTCGTGACTGGCCCTGGTGTCGACCACGACCAGGTCGACACCCATCTCCCCCATGGGGAAGGCCACGTGCTCGACGGATCCGTCACGACAGTCCAGGTGCAGCAGCGTCCCAGCTTCCGACCTCAGTGACGCAGCCTGGTCCATGCCACCGGTCGGGGCTCCAGCCACCCGGTTCTCCGACTCGACGCACAGTGCGGCCAGGCGGGCGCGACCCGCGTCGTCGCCACCCATCGGTGCGCCGTTCAGCTCCCCCAGGGCCAGACCCATGGCGCACTCGACCGCAGCCGAGGACGACAGACCGGCGCCCACGGGAACGCAGGACACGATTGCGGCATCGAAGCCGGTTGTCGCCACGCCCTCTTCCCGCAGCGCCCAAGCGGGTCCCGCACTGTAGGCCACCCATCCTTCGACGCCGCCCGGCCGCACCTCTGCGAGGTCACCCCGCCACGGGGCGTCTGTCTGCAGACCGGTGACCAGGCGTACTGCAGTGTCGCTGCGACGCGCCACCGCCACGAAGGTGCGGTGCGGCAGGGCCATGGGCAGGCAGGTGCCGTCGTTGTAGTCGACGTGGTCACCAATGAGGTTCACCCGACCGGGGGCCGCCCAGACGCCGCCGGGTCGCCCGTCGAAGTGCTGCTGGAACAGTTCCAGCGCCGCGCGCGTGCCCTGCTCGTCACTCCATGCCTGCTGGGCCAGATCGTCACCCATCACGTTCCTCCTCACCGCCGACCCCGGGCGTGTGGCCCAGCCGGAAGACCTCGTCGTCGACGTTCATGTTTTAGCGAACAAGTGCTCGCGCTCAAGACCTTGACATTCTGCACATCCAAGGCGCAGCATCGAACAAGCATCCCGATGGTGCCGCAAACATTTTTACGTGGAGGCGCAGAATGGTCGGCGAAGTTGCCGAGTCCGACGAGGCCACCACCCCACAGGAGTTCCACCCCACCGTCGGGGCCGGAATGGACAGGAGCAGCGGTGAGCATCCCGAAGCACCACCAGGGCCTGGAGGTCCTGCA
>JAKECL010000378.1 GCA_030460725.1 Propionibacterium sp. | reverse complement strand
GACACGGACTGGGACACGGAGGCTGACCTCACGGTGCAGAGCTGGAGTGAGCAGGTTCCGGCCCTCCCGAGGAACCCTGACCGGGAGGGCCGGAAGTCACAGCCCTTCGGCCAGGCGGTAGTACGCCTGGTTCCAGTGGACCTGGTCCTCGAATGCCCGCTGGGTCGTGGACTCGTCGATGACCAGGATCTCCATCTGGGCGATGCGCGCGAACATCTCCCACACCCTCGCTCCGACCTGGGTCGACATGGCGGTGTGGTGGGCACCTCCGGCCGTCAGCCAGGCTTCCACGGAGGTGTACAGGTCCGGGGCGGGACGCCACATCGCGCGCGCCACCGGGAGTCGGGGCATGTCGTGGGGCGCATCGATGACCTCGACCACGTTGGCGGTCAGACGGAATCGGTCGCGCATGTCGGCCAGGGAGACGACGATGCCCGGCCTCGCATCGGCTGTGAAGACCATTCGCACCGGGTCTTCGCGGTCCCCGATGCCCAGGGGATGGATCTCCACGCGGGGACGCCGCGCGGTCAGTGAGGGGCAGACCTCCAGCATGTGCGCACCCAGGATCATCTCCTGTCCCTCGACGAGGTTGTAGGTGTAGTCCTCCATCAAGGAGGCGCCTCCCGCCAGCCCCTCCCCCATGACCTTCGCCGCGCGAACCAGTACAGCCGTCTTCCAGTCACCCTCGGCTCCGAAGCCGTAGCCATCCTCCATGAGGCGCTGCACGGCGAGCCCGGGAAGCTGGCGCAGGCCACCGAGGTCCTCGAAGTTCGTGGTGAAGGCCCACGCTCCGCGCTCCTCCAGGAAGGCGCGCATCGCCGCCTCCTGACGTGCGGCGTAGCGCAGGGAGTCGTGCCGATCCCCCTGCACGCGCAGCTCCGGCGCGACGTCGTAGCGTTCCTCGTACTCCTGGACGAGGGCGTCCACGCTCGCCTCATCGACCGTCTCCATGGCTGCGACCAGGTCGTTGACGCCCCAGGTGTTCACCGAGACGCCCAGGCGGCGTTCGGCCTCGGTCTTGTCGCCCTCGGTGACGGCGACATTGCGCATGTTGTCCCCGAAGCGCACCACGCGCATCTCGTGGGTGGCTGCCCAGCCTCCGCAGGCCCGCACCCAGTCGGCGACCTTCGCCGACACCGCCGGGTTGGAGGCGTGGCCGACGACCGTGGTGCGCGCGACGCCCAGGCGGGTGAGGATGTAGGCGTACTCCCGGTCGCCGTGGGCGGCCTGGTTGAGGTTCATGAAGTCCATGTCGATGGTGTCCCAGGGGATCTCGACACCGGCTTGGGTCGCCAGGTGGAGGATCGGCTTGGAGAGGACCTCCATGCCGCGGATCCACATCTTGGCCGGACTGAAGGTGTGCATCCACGCGATGACCCCGAGGACATTGTCCTGGGAGGAGGCGTCCAGCATGGCGCGTCTGATCGAGTCGGAGTCCTTCAGGACGGGCTTCCACACCAGGGGAGCGGGCATGAGACCGGAGTCGTTGAGCAGGCGGACGACCTCCTGGGACTGCTCGGCCACCTGTCGCAGGGTGTCCTCGCCGTAGAGGTCCTGGCTGCCGGTGAGGAACCAGACCTCGCGGCCCTCGTAGAAACTGCTCATCACTTGTCTCCCTCGTGGTGGGTGGTGGCCCCCGCGGCATCGGCGCCGTGCTGGCCGTAGACGAACTGGTACCTCTGGTAGAGGTGGTCAATGCGGTCCTGGGAAATCGGGATCGGCTCTCCCAGCTGGCGCGCGATGTGGACGGTGCGGGCGACCTCCTCGACCATCACGGCCGCCTTGACGGCCGCCCGGGCGTCCTGGCCGATGGTGAAGGGGCCATGGTTCTGCATGAGGACCGCCGGACTGCGCGAACCCCTCAGCGTCTCCACGATCCCCCGCCCGATGGAGTCGTCCCCGATCAGAGCGAAGGGCCCGACTGGAACCTCTCCCCCGAACTCGTCACCCATCATGGTGAGCACGCAGGGGATCGCCTCGCCGCGGGCCGCCCAGGCGGTGGCGTAGGTGGAGTGGGTGTGGACGATTCCACCGACCTCGGGCATGTGACGGTAGACGTAGGCGTGGGCCGCGGTGTCGGAGGAGGGGGATCCCTCCCCCAGGAGGAGGTTGCCTTCGAGATCGCACACGACCATCGCCTCGGCGGTGAGCTCGTCGTAGGAGACGCCCGAGGGTTTGATCACCAGGAGGTCCTGTGAGCCGTCGGGAGCTTCCCCGCGCACGCGTTGGGACACGTTCCCTGCCGTCCACACGACCAGACCCCATCGGGGAAGTTCTGCATGCAGTCGCGCGACGTCCTCGCGCACACTGTGGACCCGAGTGGCAAGGTCCTCGCCCCCCGCGTGGGTCTTGCGGTGATGATGTGCCATCCCATTCCTCCTTGTCGGGCCCCGTCCGCGACAAGTGCGGGGAGCCGGTTGCACACGACCGAGCAACTGGTCATGTCAGGTCTTGCCGTCCAGTCTCCACGAGGCGCTCCGTCGCGGTCCCGGCGTCCGGCGGTCACGTCCCCTCGTCAGACGTGCGCAGCCGGCGAGTTAACGCTAACACAGCGGTGGTGCGTCGGGTACTCCCACGGCACAGGGCGGGTCTGCCACGCTGATCCACCGGAAGCCCGGCAGA
>JAKECL010000013.1 GCA_030460725.1 Propionibacterium sp. | reverse complement strand
TCTCGCCTTGTCGTCGGCCGACGTAGCGCCAGCCTCCGCCGTCGGGGATGTTGCCGAGCTTCTTGACATCGACGTGGAGCATGGCGCCGGGGTGGTCGTGTTCGTAGCGTCGGACGGGTTCTCCGGTGGTGCGGTCGACGTGCGAGAGCCGGTTCAGGTGCGCGTCGGTCAGGATCCGATGGACCGTGGACGGCGCAATACCCAGGCGGCAGGCCAACTGCACTGGTCCCTCGCGCAGGCGGAGACGGAGCTGGATGCAGCGCTTCGTGGTCTTCGCATTGGTCTTGTTGGGCGAGTTGTGAGGGCGTGAGGAGCGATCCTGCATGGACTCGCCGGCGCGGTAGCGGTCGGCCCAGCGCTGCACGGTCGGCCAAGAGACTTGGAATCGTGCGGCGACCTCGCTGATCGGCCAACCGTCGACGACAACGAGACGCGCGACGATCAGGCGATGGCGCGGGGTGAGAGCGGCGTTCGGATGGGACATGGGGGCTCCTGCAAACGGAGCGGGGCAGCGCCAGAAAGGCACTGCCCC
The DNA here is from genome assembly GCA_030460725.1 of Propionibacterium sp. Lineage (GTDB taxonomy): Bacteria > Actinomycetota > Actinomycetes > Actinomycetales > Actinomycetaceae > Pauljensenia. The sequence continues at coordinate 13,817 of JAKECL010000013.1, read as the reverse complement.
GCAGAGGTATAGAAGGGGTGGGCTTAGTCGTTCTGATCCACGCTGGCAACGGTCGTGTACGCGCGTTCCAGATCGCCCCATTCACTCCAGCGATCGGACCAGTCATCCGTTTCCAGGCCGGCGGCCAGCTGGTCGAGATACACCTGCCATCCGGCGGCGTGGCCAGCGTCGGAGGCCGGAGCGCGCAGATCGCTGTGCGTGAGCAGCAGCTCGGTGGAGTCACCGATGGGGACGAGCACAGCAGTGACCTTGGAGGGCTCGTCCCCGGGCGCCTGCCACGTCACCACCAGTTCACTGCCGGGTACGCAGCGCAGTACGTCACCCTCCACCAGCGCCGTGGGATCGCTGTCGTCAAAGGTGATCCGATACTTCCCGCCGGGCTGGAGGTCGCCGGTTACGGCCCCCAGCCATCGGGCGCAACGTTCAGGGTTGACGATGGCGTCCCATGCGTCGTGGGGCGAGGTCTTGATTGTGCGGCGCATCACGATGGTGCTCGTCTCGGTCGATCTCTGGATCGACCCGAAAAGGTGCTGCATGTCAGGCTCCTTCGGCGTGTTGGGAGGGTTGGTTGGTGGTCGTCGCAGGTGTGGCCCGGCGACCGCGGGCGACTTCGGTGTCGAGTGCGTCAAGGTGCTGCTGCCAGAAATGGCGGTAGGGAGCCAGCCAGTCGTCCACGCGCGCCAAGGACTGCGGGCTCAGGGCGTACCACCGTTCCCGTCCCCTGGCCTCGACCGTCAGCACCTCGGCCTGTGTCATGAGGCGCAGGTGCTTGGAGATGGCTTCCATGGAGACGCCCAGGCCCTGCCCCAACGAGCCCGCTGGTCTGGGCCCCTCGCGTAGTTCATCGACCAAGGCGCGCCTGACGGGGTGAGCAAGGGCGGTGAAGACATCGTCCATGGCAAATATGTAACCAAATGGTTCCATATGTGTCTAGAGCAACTCTACTGTGATCCTGGATCTCCGTGAGACGGCTGGCGAATGGCCGCATCAATCAACGTCCCCGGTCAGTACAGCCCCCTCATACGAGGACCTTGGTCTAGCCCTGCTTCTCCGCATCGTCACCCTGTGAGCTCAGCACCTGCGCGACCTGTGAGACGCGACCGGCGATGAGCGTGCACGTGGCGACCGCGATCATGAGCTGCACGTGCGTGCTCGGGCCCGTCGTCGCGGCCAGGGCGAAGACGACCGCGTAGACCCCCGCCCAGACGGGACTCGTGGCGACCTGGGGCCATCGCGACCTGTGCCGGACGTAGGCGACGACCGACACCGCGACAAGGCACGTGACGACCACGCCCATCGTCACCGTGTACGCGCGGTCCTCGGTCGCCCAGCGCGTGTGGGTGCTGACGACGGCCGCGACGCCGTAGGTCGCCCACGGGACCGTCTCGCTGAGGTACGGGTTCTCCACTGCGCTCTCCTGTCGAGGGTGACTTGGGGGTCGTTCACCGTGGGTACCAGAGGGTGCCGGTGTTCACGCAAGTCGACGCCGGTACTCCTGCGGCGTCATCCCGGTGTGGCGTTTAAAGGCCTCGGACGCCCGACTGCGACTGCGCCATCCCACCTGACGTCCGGCTTCGGCGGCGGGCACGTTCGTCTCGCACAGCAGCCTGGCCATTCTCTCTGCCCGCAGGTCGGTGAGGTAGGCCGTTGGGGTGGTTCCGAACGTGGCGAGGAATACGCGGGAGAGCTGCTTGGGTGACAGGTGGGCCATCTCGGCCATCCGCGTCATGGTCCAGGGCTGCTCGGGAGAACGTTGAAGTGCGTCCCTGACGACGATGGCCTCCCGGCGCGTGCGAGGGCGTCTCGGGAGCGTCCGCGCATCCTCGCCTGACACGGCTCGCGGTGTCCCGACCAGCGCCCGAGGCTCACGTGCGTGCGGCAGCACGATGTTGGCGATCGAGAACCAGTGCGCCAGCAGGTGGTGGAAGTTGGTGTTTGTGATGCCACCGTTGCTCAGCTCGACCATGGCATCCAGGTGGGTGAGCAGTCTCTCGAGGGTGGGCTCGTCCAGCCTGAGGACCAGGGCTTGGTCGGTGTAGAACCGCGTGATGAGCTCGCAGGCGTGCTGCCTGTCGTGGAAGAGGCCCTGGTACTGCCAGAACACCTGGTCCGCGACGTAGTCGACGGCCACATGGACAACGGTCGCCGTCACCTCGCCTTCTGGCTCACTCGTGCACGAGGCGTCCGGGCCCACGACGGCGACGTGGCCCACTGAGATGGGTCGTGTCGCGTTGTTGGTCGTGAGGACTGTTGATCCCTCGCGGACGACGATGATCCTGATGCTCGTCCCGGGCCCGGATCGGACGCACCGGCGCGCGGTCCTGGTGAACACGGTCAGTGGGGTGCTGACGGTCACCATCACAGGGGCGACCTGCGCCCGACTCGCCTGGTCGTGCTCGGTCGTCATTGCGCACCTCCTCGTCGATGCGGTGCCGGCGCGTCCCGTTCACGGGCGTCCCCGATGCCCAGTCCGGCGACGCGATAGCTCAGTCCCCGCGGGTCGGGCACGGCCCACGCGATGGCGATGACGGCCAGGAGCGGGCCGAGCACGGCTTGTGGGAAGCCCGTGTACATCAGCGTGGGCACGGCAGCCTGGACCGCGGTGGCGCGTAGCAGGCACCGTGGGCGCGAGCGGCGCGGTCCCCTGGGGCGCAGGTAGACGGTGCGCTGGCCCAACGACGCCCCGGTGCCCACCAGGGCGGGTAGCAGCGCGACCACCAGGGCCGCGACCCACGCCCCGGTGAGGATGGTGTGCTCGAGGGCGAGCATCTGCGCCTCCGTCAGCGTCTGGCCCGCCACGCCATGGGAGAGGGAGAATACGACGGAGCCGAGGGTGCCGCCGGTCAGGGCCGCCATGGCCAGGTACCAGCCGTCCAGCGCCATCCCCAGCAGGCGGCGGGTGGCCGTCACCGGTCGGGCGCGGTCGCGCTGGGTGAGCAGGTGGGACTTGGTCGACAGCAGGCGCGGGGTCAGGGCCTCCAGCACGACGCCGAGCAGCGTGCCGGTGGAGTTGGTGATCAGGTCGGTGGTGTCGGCGAAGCGGTAGGAGCACGGGGCCAGGCCCCAGTTGCCGGTCATCTGGGTCAGCTCGATGAGCACCGAGGTGCCCAGGCCCGCGGCGATGACCAGGCCGCGGGGCCACTCCAGGACGCGGCGCACGATGAGGCCGAAGGGGACAAACAGCACCATGTTCATCGCGACCTCCCACACCACCGGCTCCCCGGCCAGCGCGACCGGCCCCTTCTGGTGAAGGATCTGGAGCGCGGCGCGCGGGAAGCGCAGCGGGTCCCACAGCGGGTGGGTGGCGTGCAGCGCGCAGTAGTCGCCTGAGAAGTCCGGCAGGGGGAAGACCGTGAAGGCCACCAGGGCGGCCGCGTAGACGAACCCGGCCGCGGTCCACAGGACCCGAAGTGCGTCGAAGCGTCCGAAGCGGCGGTACTGCCACACCACGAGCGGCAGGAACATCACCGCCGCCACGACCAGGCCGACGGCCACCGACCCTGCGACCTGCTCCTTGATCACGGGTTCCCCCTCCTCACCGGGTGCTCGGCTCAGCCGAACAGGACGTCACGGGCGTAGCGCAGGACCTCGTGGAGCTCGTCGTAGTCGCGCACCGCGGGGTCGGCCACCAGGACGTTCCACACGGTCGCGACCCCGGCCAGGAGGGCGAAGACGATGACCGAGGTGACCAGGCCGGTCACCGCCAGCCCCGTGCGCCGGGGCGCGCGGCGCAGGGCCCGGGAGGCGACCAGGGCCCCGACGCCGGCCAGGACGGCGGGGGCGCAGCCGAGGTAGGGCCCCAGCAGCAGCAGCGGGGCCGTGACCCGCGCCAGGCCCGACAGGCCGAGGGCGACCAGGCCGCCGGTGGTGGCGGCGCGGTCGTCGGGGGCCGGGTCCTGCGCGTGGGGCGGGGGCGCGAGGGGGTCGTTGTCGTAGGTGGACATGGCGTGTTCCTCTCTGGTGGTGGTGTCTCAGACGCGGGTGTCGCGCCGGTCCAGGACGAGGGTCGTGGCGGTGGTGACCAGGGTGGTCAGCGCCAGCGAGGTCAGGGCGATCGTGACGACTGAGCCGGCGGTGACGGTGCCGGTGTCGGCGAAGGAGCCGGTGCCCAGCAGCGCGGTGCGGGTGGCCAGTGCCCAGGGGCTGACCAGCGCCGCCTCACCGGCCGCGAGGAGCACGGCCGTGGAGACGCCCGAGCCGACCAGCGCGACGGCGACCGGGGCGGCGAAGGAGCGCAGGAACAGCGACAGGGCGGACTGCAGCGCGGCCACGGGCACGGTGGCGGCCATGAGCAGCGCCGCGACGCCGAGGTAGCGGGTGGGCAGCATCCCGGGCAGGCCGAAGGCGAGCTTGCCGACCACGACCACGGCCGCGACGAGCACGACCTGCATGAGACCGGTCAGGCCCGCGACGACGGCGGCCTTGGCGGCCACGATCCGCGCCGTGGCGACGGGGGTGGACATGAGGGCGTTCCAGTTGCTGCCGCGGTGCTCGGCGCGCCACACCAACGAGCCGAGGATCGCGATCGCGACCGCCAGGGGGAACAGGCCGTAGAAGCCGACCGACTGCAGCCACACGGTGTCCCAGCCATCCTCGGGCGCGGTGCCGCGGGTGAGCTGGGTGGCGGCCCCGGCCAGGACCAGGACGACGGGGACGAGGACGACGACCGGCCAGGCCAGGGAGCGTCGGAGCTTGAGGGTCTCTGCGGACAGGGTGCGCACGTCAGGCCTCCTGACGGTCGAAGCGGGCGGTGACGAGGGTGAACAGGACGCCGACGACCGCTCCCAGCGCGAGGACGCTCGGGTAGGACACGCGCGAGGCGGCGAAGGTGCCGCCCTGGTAGTCCGCGGCCTTGGCCAAGGCGTAGTAGCCCCACGGCGTCAGGTGCGCCGCGGCTGCGGGCAGTCCCTGGGAGAACACGGCGACGACCGAGCCCAGCGCCCCCACGCCCAGGCTCACCAGCTGGTTGTCGACCCGGGCCGACAGCAGCACGTGCAACGCCAGCACCGCGAGGTTGACCACGAGCACGCAGCCGGCGAAGCCCGCGAATCGGCCCAACGGGACCGGAGCGGTGATCCCCACCAGGACCCGGCCCAACAGCAGGGTGAGGACCACGGTGCCCAGCGTCGAGGCGGTCACGACCAGGCCGAGCGCCGCGAGCTTGGCCCGGCACACCATCCCGGGCGTGAGACCCGCCGTGGACTGCAGGAGCCAGCCGTTGCCCTGGTGCTCGACGTCGACCAGGCGGCTGGCCAGCACCGCCAGCAGCAGCGGGGAGACCAACGGGATGCCCAACGACAGGCCCGCGAGCAGGGCGTTCCACGCCCCGACGTCCTGGGTCGACAGCCCCGGGCTGGACACGATCGTGTACAGCGCCAGCACCGCAGCCGCCAGGCACATCGCCGCCGCGACCCAGCCGGTGCGCAGGCGGCGCGTCTTGGCCAGCTCGTTGCCCACCGCCGTCGCGATCACAGCGTGCCCCCCGCCGTCAGGCGCATGAACACGTCCTCGAGGCTCTGCTCGTCGCGACGCACCCCGTAGACCCCGACCCCGTGGTGGACCAGGGCGGCGACGACTCCGGCGGTGCGCCGGTCGTCCAGGCCCGGAACCGCGACCTCATCGGACTCCGTCAGGCGGGCGTCGAAGGAGGCCAGCACCTGGGTCGCCGCCCGCGGGTCCGAGCAGGCCACCATCACGTCGGGGGCCGAGGCGTCCATCAGGTCCTCACGGCTGCCCTGGAAGATCATCCGGCCCCGGCTCAAGATCCCCAGCACCGTGGCCGTCTTGTCGATCTCCCCCAGCAGGTGCGAGGACACCATCACCGTCACCCCACCGGCCGCCAGGCGACGCAGCAGGCCGCGCATCTCCTCGATGCCCGCCGGGTCCAGTCCGTTGGTCGGCTCGTCGAGGATCAGCAGCCGCGGGCTGCGGGCCAGCGCCATCGCGATCCCCAGGCGCTGCTTCATGCCCAGCGAGTAGTCCCGCACCCGCTTGCCCATCTGGTCACCCAGGTGGACCGCCGCCACCGCGTGCTCCACCTGCTCACGGCTGAGCCCCAGCAGGCGCTGGACCAGGCGCATGTTCTCCGCCCCGGTCAGGTGCGCGTAGCCCGGCGGGGCCTCGATCAACGAGCCGACACCTCCCAGCAGGGAGCGGCGCGTGGCCCGGGTCATCGGCCGGCCCAGCACCTGGACGCTGCCCTCGGTGGGCTCGATGAGCGACAGGAGCATCTTCATCGTCGTCGACTTCCCCGCTCCGTTGGGGCCCAGGAAGCCGTACACGCACCCCTCGGGCACGCGCAGGTCGAGGCCGTCGACGACGGTGCGCTCGCCGTAGCGCTTGGTCAGGTTCTCGGTGGCGACTGCGTAGGACATGACCTCCACGATGTCGCCGATGCCACGGCGAAACATCTAGCCACAGGCATATTCTGACCTATGCCTCAAGGCATAGACGGGCCCATTCTTCGAGCAGTTGCTCCGAGCTGTTCAGCCTCTCGAGGGTTCGTTGTAGAAGGAGAAGAAGTCCTCCATCAGCGCGTGCTACGCCTCCGCCGGGATGTCCTCATCCACGAGGCCCGCCAAGAACTCGGCGTCCAGCTGATCGTCGCTTTCATTACGCAAGCGGACGTCGTAGTCGTCCCAGTAGAGGCCAAACGTGTGCTTGCGGTAATCCGCATGACGAATCTGGTAGAACTCGTCCTTGCGACGGTCAGACGAGACGAAGGGAAATCGGGAAGCGTACGGCCACCGCCTCCACGCACGCCTGAAGGCCATCTCGACACCCACCTTGTCGTGGGGAATGGCGTCCTGCCCGCACATCAGGACCCCTAAGGCAGCGCCCTCAGAGAAGGCGTTCTCACGTTGACCCATGCCAGAGCATAAGGCAGTGAGTCACCCATCCCCCGGCGCGATGAGTCCCGTCTCGTAGGCCAGTACGACGGCCTGGACGCGGTCGCGCAGGTCGAGCTTGGTCAGCACGTGCCCGACGTGGACCTTGACGGTCCCCTCGCTGAGCACGAGCTCGTCGGCGACCTCCCGGTTGGACATGCCCCGGGCCACCAGCGCCAGGACCTCGCGCTCGCGCGGGGTCAGCACGTCCAGCCGCGCCGACCGGGCCGGGTCCGGGCTCGCCGACGCGGGGCCGGGGGTGGCGAACTGGCTCAGCAGGCGGCGCGTCGTCGACGGCGCGACCACCGCGTCACCGGCGTGGACGTGGCGGATGGCCGCCGCCAGCTCGGCCAACGGGGCGTCCTTGAGCAGGAAGCCCGACGCCCCGGCGCGTAGCGCCTCGTAGGCGTACTCGTCCAGGTCGAAGGTCGTCAGCACCAGCACCCGCGGCGGCTCGGGCAGCGACATGACGCGGCGGGTGGCCTCGATGCCGTCGACGCGGGGCATGCGCACGTCCATCAGCACCACGTCGGCCGGGTGCTCGGCCAGCGCGTCCAGGACCTCGTCACCGTCGGACGCCTCGCCGACCACCTCGAGGCCCTCGGCGCTACCGAGCAGCATCCGCATCCCCATGCGGACCATCTCCTGGTCGTCGACCAGCAGCACACGGACACTCATGACTCTTCTCCTACCGGGATGGTGGCGACGACCTCGAAGCCGCCCTCGGGACGCGGGCCAGCGGACAGCTGGCCGTGGTGAGTCGCGACGCGCTCGCGCATGCCCACCAGACCGTGCCCCACGTGGTCACCGGCATCATCTGCGGGACCTGCGCCGTCGTCGGTCACCGTGACCGTGACCGCCCCGGGCGCGTGCACGACGGTGACCCGCACGTCGGACACCCCCGGCCCGGCGTGCTTGCGCACGTTGGTCAGCGCCTCCTGCACGATGCGGTAGACGGTCAGGTCCGCGCTCCCCGGGAACACGGTGCCCTCCCCCACCTGGGTGAGCGTCACCGGCAGCCCCGCGGCGACCGACTGCTCGACCAGGGCGGGCAGCTGGGCGACGCCCGGCTGGGGCGCGTGCGAGCCGGGCTCCCCGTCGCGCAGCACCCCCAGCATCCGCCGCATGTCCGCCAGCGCCGTGCGACCGGTGTCGCGCACCGTCAGCATCGCCGTGCGGGCCTGCTCGGGGTCGGTGGCGGCAGTGGCCGCCGCGCCGTCGGACAGCAGGACCACCACGCTCAGCGAGTGCGAGACCACGTCGTGCAGCTCACGGGCGATGCGGGTGCGCTCCTCGGTCGCGGCGAGCTGCGCCTCGGCGGCCTTCTCCCGCTCCAGCTGCGCCGCACGCTCACGCAGCGAGGCGATGTAGCGCCGACGGGTGCGCACCAGACGACCCCACGTCCACGCCCACAGGACCGCCCCGACGAGCACGCCCACGTCCCCCACGCTCATGTCTCCGCCGGAGACGCTGCGCGCCGTGGCCGCGACCACCCACACGGCGGTGACAGCGGCGCAGGGGGCCGAGACGCGCCAGCGGGTCGAGACCGCCACCGTGTAGACGACCAGCAGCAGCACCGCGTCGGCGGGCAGCAGTGAGATCCCCAGCATCACCTGGACGACGGCGACCAGCTGGACCGCGGCGTAGACCGCCACGGGGTGACGCCGCCGCAGCAGGTAGGGCGCGCACAGCCCGACCGACACGACCAGCCCGGTGCCCAGCCACAAATCCTTGGGCACCGCGCCGAACTGGATCGGCAGGTTGTAGACGAACACCGCGAGGACGACCAGAAGATCGGTCGCCCGGGGATGGAGCACGAACCACGACGGCCCGCCGCCGGGGCGCGGTCGCTCGCTCAGCGCCGCCCGGCGGTCATCAACCTCGGTGGCCGCGTCCATGCACGTCGACACTACCTGGCAGGCCGCCGCGGGCCCGTCGGGCGCAATCTGCGCGGGCGACGGCGTGTCCCGCCCGTGCGGTGAGTCATCCGACGGAGAGCGACCAGGGCCAGCACCGTCGCCATGATCGCCCACGCGGCGAGCACCACTGCCGTTTGCGTGGTGCGCCAACTCCCACCGACCTCCAGAGCGGCGGCGCTCGGAGGCAGTAGCGCTGAGCGCATGCCCAGGCCCAACCAGTACAGGGGCAGGCATTGGCCGGTGATCCGCACCATGTCTCCTTGCAGCGCGATCGGGTAGAAGACTCCGCTGACAACGGTCATGCCCATGAGGAGCAACGACAGCAGACTCAGCTGCCGGGGGTGGCGCACGAAGGCACCCACGGCCACACCCAGCGGCAGCATGGCGGCTGTTCCCAGAGGAAGTACCCACAGGAGCCGAAGGAGCGTTTCGGGGCTGGGTGCCAAGTCGTCGAAGAGCAGCACGATGAGGGCCATGACCACGAAGAAGGTGACAAGTGTCAGGGCGGCCTGGCTCAGTACCTTTCCGATCAGGTAGCCCACTGTTCCGTGCGGCACGATCCTCATCCGCATCAGGGTGCCGTCCTCCCGCTCGGTCAGCAACGCCGAGGCGACTCCCATCAGACTGGTGAACAGCACGTTCATGGCGATGATGCCCGGCACGGCGTACGTGCCAAGCGACAGGTCGTTCCCGGAAACGCGCAGCCCGCGCAGGAAGTACATGACGAGCACGGCAAGGGTGGGGAAGAAGACGTAGTTCACCACCAGGGCGAGGCCTTGACGCAGCTCGATGATCCCCCGCCGGACGCCGGCGTGGAGGGCAGCAACGGGGATCGTCATGCGACCTCCGTCCTCGGGTCGCTGACGTCGCGGGCGACCCGTGTACCCACGAGGTCCAGGTAGGCGGACTCCAGGCTGGGGCGGGTCACCTCAAGGCCATGCGTTCGTGGGTACTCGAGGAGCAGCCGGCGCACCACGTTCTCCACATCACTGACGGGGGTCCGGTGCTCGTGCCGGCGGTCGTCCAGGCGGTAGGAGACCACCGCGTGCCCAGTCAGCCGGGTTGTGAGCAGCTCAGGCGTCTCGTCGATGACGATCTGTCCACGGTCCAGAATGGCGATCCGCGTCGACAGGGACTCCGCCTCAGCCAGGTCATGGGTCGTCAGGACGATGGCGGTGTCGGTGGTGCGTGTGATGTCCTCGATGAGGCGGTGGAAGTCATGTCGCGCCTGCGGGTCGAAACCCGTCGTCGGCTCGTCGAGGAAGAGGAGCTCGGGATTGCCGACCAGTCCGACGGCGACGTCGAGACGGCGGCGCTGCCCACCGGAAAGGCGGGAGACCTGCGTGTCGGCGGACGGGCCGAGTCCCAGGTGCTCGAGCAGGTCGTCGGTCCTGAGGGGTCGGGGGCGGCCCGGGGCGCGATAGGGATGGTAGAAGCAACCCAGGTGGTCCAGGAGCTCGCGGACGCGCCATCGGCGATGGTCCCGCCAGTCCTGCAGGACGATGCCCAGACGTGCTCTCCAGGCCTCGTCGCCGTGTGCTGGGTCCTGCCCAAGGACCAGCACCCTGCCCGAGGAGCGACGCCGGAACCCCTCGAGGATCTCGATCGTCGTCGTCTTGCCAGCCCCGTTGGGTCCCAGCAGCCCCAGGACGTCACCCGCCTCGAGGCGCAGATCAACGCCCCGCAGCACCTCGTGGTTGCCGTAGGACATCCGCAGGTCGTCGACCTCGATGATTGGGGGTATGCGCTCTGGCATCGTGCTCCTCGTGTTGCAGGGGACCGGGACCGGCCCGGTGCAGCGACGGGTCGCCGCTCACCGGGCCGGTCCTTGGGTGACGTCAGCGTCACTTCGAGTGGTCCTCCAGCGGGAGGATCTGCTCGTCGTACGGGCCGATGAACTCGCCGGTGTCGTGGCGGAAGTCACCCACCAGCTCGATCACGGGGGTCTCGTAGGTCGTGAACATGCGTGTCACCTCCTCTCGTCATCTCGGTGCGACCGCGTAGGTCGTCACGGGATCAGGAAGCACGGTCCGCCAGGGGCCACCAGCCTTCAGCCGCCGTCCCGATGCCTGCGCCGGTCACGGCTCTGAAGTCGCCGAGCTCGACGAGTGCGGGGGCCTCGTAGGTCTTGTCCATCACGGTTACACCTCCTCTCGTGTTGGTCGTGGTTCCTCGGTCGTCCATGCGGTCGACCGAGAGCGCGGGGGTACCGTGAAGAAGGCCTGAAAGTCCTGCTGGGCCATGGGTTCGTCGACGATGCGCCCGTCGGCCTCGACCCAGGCGTGGGCTGCGAAGGGGGGCACCGTCAGCACCCCGACCGACCATGTGGGCCAGGTTCCACGCAGCCTGCACACGAGCGTCACGGCGATCGACCGCAGCAGACAGGCCGTACCACCCCGGCAGAAGGCGCTGGCGGTCAGGACCTGGTCACGGGCGAGCTTGGTGTCGTCGTAACCAGCCGGTACTGCCCCCACCGAGAGCCGGGTCAGGCAGCGGCGCATGGTTCCTGGGGGTAGGCGGTGGAGCACCTTGGCCCCCACGAGAGCCAGGTGGATCTGCACCTGGTCCCATGTCGTCAGCGTGACCGGTTCATCCGGCAGGATCTCGCTCACAGCACCCCCAGGTCCCGTAGTCGCTGGGCGACGGCCTCGATGTCGCGGCGAGCCATGCCCTCCTCGATGCCATACGTGGCGACCAGATCGGCGACGGCGTCCTGCACGGTGCCGCCCGACTCCAGCACCGCCACGATGCGTGACGCGCTGGCGTTGAGGTGCCAGTAGGCCCCGGTCGCCTCGTTCAGCACGACGTCGCCGTACTCGGTGGACACACGGTGCAGACGGGTGCTCGTCGACGTGGTTCGACGGGTCATGAGACCACCTCCAGGTCCGCGTCTTGTGATTGGGCCGACGGACGTTGCTGTGACTGCAGGAAGATCGCTGTGTCCGTCAGCGCATGAACGTGGGTCGACGGCGTCTGGGTGACCGACGGCGACGACTGCGCGCTCAGGGCGTCGCAGTCGATCAGGTCTGTGTCGAGCAGCCCCGAGTCCGCCCACAGCCGACGGAGCGTGGGGTAGTTCGCCGCGTACCCGCGTACGGCCTGCGGTGAGCCACCGATCTTGTTGGTGCGACGGAGGTAGTCCTCGGGGAGCAGTCCCCGCATCGCCTCCTTGATCAACGGCTTCCACTCCACGGGGGTGTCTCGCTCCTCGTACCGTACGGCCAGCACGGCCTCCACGACACGGTCGTCAAGCATCGGTGCCTCGTAGGAGACACCCACGGTGTCACCGATCTGGCCCATGCTGCGGGCGAGCCGACCAGCCTGACGCACCGTGAACAGGTCGAAGTGCCCGGCCAGGTCCGTCGCCAACCCTGGGGTGTGTGCGGCGTCCCTCAGCCTCTTCAGGACCTGGTCGCGTCCCATGGTGCTGAGCCAGGAGGGCATGGACAGGGGCACAGACCAGTCGTCGGAGCGGGGCAAGGTCGGTGGCTCGATCCCTCGCGCAGCGAGGTTCAGGGTGTCCAGCAGCCAGCGCTGGTACGGACGCCGGTCCGCGAGCTGGTGGGCGGTGGTCCAAGCAGGTACCCGTGAGGGGATGTCCTCAGCCCGGGCCCGCGACCACGCCAGTCGGGGTCGAGTGCGCGCCAGGGTGTGGTTCCAGGACCTCACGCCCCGGAACAGGTGGTCCCCGCCCAGCCCGTTGAGGTGCAGTCGAACGCCCCTCTCGAGGTCGTCGTGCAGCATATGCCGCACCCGTGGGATCGAGCCACCGGCCTGCGTCGGTTCGTCCAGCGGCACACCCAGGCCGTAGAGGTCCTGGTAGAAGCCGGGGATTCCCTCCGTGGAGAACACCACGTGCTCCGTCACCCCGGGCATCGAGGGCAGCGCTCTGCGCGCCCATTCCAGGTCCTCACGGCCCCCTGGGTCCTCCGTGAAGAAGGTGCGAGCCACCAAGGCCTCACTGCTCTGCACGGCGAAGTAGCACAGGGGTGTGGAGTCCAAGCCTCCCGACAGGTCGCAGGCGACCGTGCCCCCGCCCCGGGTGCGGACCGCCACAGCGGCGGCAAGCGCGTCGCGCACCCTCGCTGCTCCCTCCTGACGGTCGAGCACAGGTTCGGGACGTGTCCACCAGGTGCCGGTGCGCACGCTCTGACCGTTCTCGACCACGACGAACTGGTCGCCGCGCACCACCGTGATGCCACGCCACATGGGCGCGGCGTCGCTGGGATGGGGCACTCCGCGGCACACGCTGGTGATGACGGCAACGTCATCGAGGTCCAGACCACCCAGGGCCGCGAGCGCGTCCGCGCGGTCAGACAGGACCTGGACCCCGTCGACCTCAGCGACGAAGGTGCGGCGAGTCTCCAGGGCCGGGCCCGAGGCGAACAGCGTGTGGCCGACGCTGGCGTAGACCGAGAAGCTTCCGGCGCACTCGCTCTGGATCTGTGTCAGGTCGTCAACGGAGCGCGCCCTGCGGCAGTACCCGTCGAGGGCGGAGACATCGAGATCGGCGTATCCCACCACGACAGTGGTCTGGTCACTCGAGACGAGGACCGGCAGGTGCCGGGGCAGGTTCAGCAGGAGCCAGGGACGGCCCGAGGGGTGCATCAGGCAGCGGGCGTACTCGAACCCGTGACCGCGCGCCAGAGCCGCGGCGTCGTCGGTGTCGGGGAGGGCGAACACGAAGGGTGTGGTGGTCAGCATCGTGGGGCACCTCCTTCTCGTAGGAGTTGTTGGCGTCCGGCGCATGGTGCGCGCCGTACGACCCGGCCGGACATGTTCAGCAGGTCTTGGTCACGTCGGGTCGCTCGTCTTCTTGACGGGGCTTCCTTTTCACAGTCTTTGCCATGAGCACCATTGATTCGGGTTACTTCGGGGTCCGTTGGTCCCCATTCCGGTCGCCAATGTCCTGATACCGGTCGCATTCCTGTCACCTATTGACGGAACAGGGTCTTGTGGCTCTTCACGAACGAGGGTGTAGCGGGTTGAGCGTGTCGGTGGCCGGGTAGGG
>JAKECL010000377.1 GCA_030460725.1 Propionibacterium sp. | reverse complement strand
AAGGGGCCGGTCCGAGGACCGGCCCCTTGAGGCATCCCATCAACACAGTGCGAGTCTTCCCGATGAGCGTCCCTTTCCGGTCCCGTGGATCCCCTGATCGGATCCTTGGACCTCTGTTCCCGATGACCACCAATGTAGGCAGCGAATCTTGGGGGAACGTCGGGGAAACCTAGGAGTTCGCTGGGATTGTGTCCGGGCAGCGCTCCACCAGGTGTCGCAGCAGGGCGACGGCCCCCGCCTTGGACAGCGGCTCATTGCCATTGCCGCACTTGGGGGACTGGATGCAGGCCGGGCAGCCGTCCTCGCAGGCGCATGTCGACACCGCCTCCAGGGTTGCGCGGATCCACTCCTGGGCATGGTCGAAGCCGTGGGCGGCATATCCGGCCCCACCCCGGTAGGCGTCGTGGACGAAGACGGTGGGGGCGTGGGTGTCCTCATGCTCTGCGGTGGACAGTCCCCCCAGGTCCCACCGGTCGCAGTTGGCCAGCAGGGGGAGCAGGGCGATGGCGGCGTGCTCGGCGGCGTGCAGGGCACCGGGCAGGTCGGCCGTGGGGATCCCGGCGGCACGCGCGCCCGCGTGGGACAGCGTGTACCAGACGGCTCTGGTCGGCAGGGTGTGGGTGGCCATCTGCAACTCCTGGTTGCGGATGAACTCCAGACCCGGCAGGCGCAACAGGTCATAGTCGGTGACGCGGGTGGACACGTCGACCTCCCCGAAGTGCCAGGACACCGAACCATCCGCGCAGGTCCACGACTGCTCCTCCGAGACCACCTCGACGGAGACGTGCTGGGCGGCACGCGTGCGCAGGCGGGTGCGCACCTCCTCCACCACCGCCACCCGCTGACGGGACCTCTCGGCCACGGGGGAGAGTTCCAGGACGTGGTACGTGTGGCCCTGGTGCAGGTAGATCGCATCGGGGAAGACCTGGGCATCTGCCGAGGAATCGTCGACCGTCCCGATGACCGCCCCCGAGTTGGCCTCGACGATCTGGACGTCTCCTGCGGAGCCTCGCAGGTCCGTCAGATCACTGGCGCGCCCCTCCCGCGTCACGTCCCAGTACCAGCCGCGGGCACGGCGCCTGAGCCACCCCTGGTCCGCGAGCTCGTCGAACATGGAGGTGTCGGGCAGGTCGAAGACCTCCAGGTCCTGCGCCGTGAGGGGAAGCTCCGCAGCCGCGGCACACAGGTGGGGGGCCAGGACCCACGGGTTCGAGGGGTCGATGACCGATGCCTCCACCTCCTCCAGCACGGCCTCGGGGTGGTGCACCAGATAGGTGTCCAGGGGGTTGTCGGAGGCGATGAGCACGGAGACGCCCTCGTTGCCTGCACGCCCCGCGCGCCCCACCTGCTGCCACAGGGAGGCCCGCGTCCCCGGCCAACCGGCGGTGACGGTCGCGTCCAGTCCCGACACGTCCAGGCCCAGTTCCAGGGCGCTGGTGGTGGCCAGGGCCCGTAGTCCGCCGGTGCGCAGACCCCTCTCCAGGGCGCGGCGCTCCTCGGGCAGGTAGCCACCCCGGTAGGCGGCCACGCAACCCGCCAGCGGCGAGCCGTGGGCGGAGAGCCGGTCCCTCACCTGGGCTGACACGGTCTCGGCGCCGTGGCGCGACCTCACGAACGTGAGCACCCGGGCACCGCGCTCCACCAGGGCCGCAGTGAGGTTCGCCGCCTCCGTCGGGGCGCTGAGTCGCTGCACCGGCGCCTCCAGGACCAGGGGTTCCTCCCCCTGGACCGCCGCCAGGAAGGACTCGATGGAGACCTCCGACTCCTCGCGCATCAGGGCGCCCTGCCACAGGGCCAGGTGGTGCGCCCCGGCAGGGGCGCCGTCCTCGTCAATGGCCACCACCCCGGGGCGCCCGGTCATGCGCCCACCCACCAGGGCGGGGTCGCGCACGGTCGCGGAGAGCATGATGACGACAGGGTCGGCCCCCAGGTGGTGGGCGATGCGCAGCAGGCGGCGCACGACCAGGGCGATGTGGGAGCCGGTCACGCCCCGCCAGTGGTGGAGTTCGTCGATGACGACATAGCGCAGGGAGGCCAGCAGGCGCGTCCAGCGCTCGTGGCCCGGCAGCATGACGTAGTGGAGGAAGTCCGGGTTGGTGAGCAGGATGTCGGCATGCCCGCGCGCCCACTCCTTCGCCTCACGCGGGGTGTCACCGTCCGCGGTCGAGGCGCGCACCTCCAGTCCCCCCGCAGTGAGCAGACGTTCCAGGGCGGCGAACTGGTCGGCGGCCAGGGCCTTGGTGGGGGACATGTAGAGCGCGGTGGGGCGGCGGTGCACATCGGAGATGCGTCCCGTCCCCTGGGTCTCCGCGAGTTCGGACAGGATCGGGACCCACGCCGCCAGGGACTTCCCCGACCCCGTGCCCGTGGCCAGGACCACGTCATGCCCCGCGTGGACGGCGTCGAGGGCACGGGCCTGGTGGGACCAGGGGCGTTCGATGCCCAGTGCCCGGTGGGCGGACACCACGCTGGGGTGGACCCATTCCGGCCACTCGGCCAGGACCTCGGGGCGTGCGGGAACCACGTGCATGTGGACCAGGCGTCCGTCGCGTCGTCCCAGGTCCTCCAGCAGCGCGACCAGGTCCGCAGGGGACGAGGGCGGCCCCCCCTGTGCCGTGGGTTCCTGTCCGGGGGGGACGGGTC
>JAKECL010000376.1 GCA_030460725.1 Propionibacterium sp. | reverse complement strand
GGCGGGACAGGCGCACCGGTGCTGGATGCGCGGTACAGCGCGTCCAGACGCATCCCCGTGATGACGTCGAGGCGGCGGAGGGAGCGGTCCAGAGCGATCCGGTTGGCGTGTTCGCGGCTGGCGCGCCCGAAGCTGCGCGTGAGCTGGTCGATGCGGGAGTTGAGGAGGGTCTCCATGGAGAGCGCGCGGTGACGGTATCCGTCCGAGACGTCGTCGAGGAGTGCTCCTGGCCGGAAGGTGCGCGGGCTGTAGGCAGCCAGCTGGTGTCCCGGGGAGACCTGCGTGTTGAAGACCTCCATCGCCGCCCGGTCCAGCAGGAAGACCGAGGCCTGCCCCAGGGTCTCCCGGGTGATCAGCGCCAGACGGTCCTGCCAGATGCTGCGAGGTACAGTCCCGTCCTCACCGCACAGGATCACCAACCCGTGGTGGTCGGTCTCCGCGAGCTGTTCGAGCAACTCCTCGACCTGGTCCTCCTCGATGGGACGGGGGCCGTCGGCCATGAGGAACCCGTGGTCGTCGCAGGTGAATGAGCCGAGGATCGCCTGGACCAGACGGGGACGACTGGTCCAGCGTGGCCTGCCCGGGTCTGCCGGATCGTCCGGCGCGATGATCTCGATGGTGACCTCGGGCCACGACTTCCGGTCGCGGCCCGAGGCGTTGTGATCCAGTCCCACCAGCAGATTGGTCACCCAACGCTGCCCGTCGCCCTGGGGTGGGTCGAAGGCCACGAGTCGGCCGTACTCGGTCCCCGACTCGGTCCTGTCGTGCAGGTACACGACCTCCCTCCCGGATTCGAGGGTCGTCTGGACGCCCGGTTCGACAGTCTCGATGTCCTGGTCGCCCTTGGTGCGACGCAACCAGGTCATCGCCTCGCCCAGGACATTGGCGACGACGTGATCGCGGTCCGTGGTGTCGCAGTGATCGATGTCAATGGCGAATGTGCTCCGGTAGCCGAGCATCGGTGCTCCCTTCCCTCTCTCCCCATGGTCGCACCGGCCGTGTGCATCCCGAGGGTCTGTGGGGCGAGCGGGGGAGATCAGGAGAGGACGATGCAGGTGGGGGACACCGTTCACCGGGGCCCTTCAGGTGCCGACACGGAGTCGGACGGAGGTTCTGGCGGCGGAGGCCCAGCGGATGCACCTGTCCTACGACGAGGAGGACGAGGGCACTCCCGAGTGGGTGGTGCCCGACGTCGATCCCGACCAGGCCCGACGCGAGGACGCCGAGGAACACCGCAGCGGTGGACTCATGGCGGTGTGGCGCAGGGTCCGGCGTGCGCTGGCTGGGTCCCACCGCGATCCCGCGCAGTCCGGCGCCCCGGAATCTCAGAGCCGGGACCTCACCGCGTCGAGGACCGCGGCCCGGTCCTGGGCGTTCCCCTCGAAGTCCAGGCGGTCCCCGTCGATGACCAGCAGGGGGCTCGCGTCGTACTCCCGCTGCCACAGGTCGTAGTGGCGGAGCAGGTCCCGGTAGTAGTCCTCCAGCTCCGGGTCGGCGTCCAGCTGCTCGAAGGGCCGTCCGCGCTTGACGATGTGGCGCATCATCGTGGGGTAGGAGACCTTGATCAGCACCATGAGGTCGGGCGCCTTCCGGTAGGGCATGCCCGCGAGTTCCTCCATCATGTTGTGGAACAGCGACTCGTAGGTTTCCCACTCGACCACCGTGACGTTGCCGCGCTCGAAGTTCATGCGCATGAAGACGCGGTCCTCGTAGATCGAGCGGTCGAGGATGCAGTTCCGCCCGCTGGTCCGTGCCCATTTGATCTGGGCGAAGCGCCGGTTCAACAGGTAGATCTGCAGGACGAAGGCGAAGGGGTTGTGCGCGTCCGCCTCGCCGGCTGCGCGGCGTTGCTCGGCCAGGGCGTTGCCCCGGTAGAAGTCATCGATGACCGGGTTGTCGTCGACAGGTTCGAAGAGGGGTTCGGCGTTGAGTTCCTGGGCGAGGATCTGCGTGAGCACCGTCTTCCCGCTGCCGATCGGTCCGGCGAGTGTGATGAGCATGGCCTGCCCCTTCCCCGGCCCTGCGGCCGGTCATGGTCGGCTGCGGCTCCGTGTGGTCCTCTGCCTGCAGCCCGGACGCGCCGGTCCGAGCCGTCCTGGCCGCCGGCTCTGCGTCGTCGCCCCTCCCATGCTCCCACCTCTGGTGGTGGGGCGCCTCGGTGGGGGCGTGGTGCTGCGCCGTCCCAGCATCGACGAGGGCGCGACCCGTGCGTCCTTCATCACGAGCGCCCGATGTGGGGGGTCGTGTCCGCCGACTTCTCTGCGTTGGCGCCTGGGAGACACTGTGCGTTCCCGAGGACGGGGTTTGTCGGGGCGCGGGTGGTGGTGTCGTCCGGGCCGCTGGTCATTCCTTGACGAAGCCGGACACCACGTCGAGTGCCCGGAGTTTCGCCGACCGCGCCTGGCCATCCAGACGGGTGGCCACCAGTCCGACCAGGGCCTCCAACAGGATCATCTGGGGGATCCTCGACGTCTGCACCACCTCGTCACGGAACGAGGGATCGGGCATGCCGGTGACCAGCGCGGTGTCGGCGTGCCCGATCAGGGGGGAGTGGCTGAACGCCGTCATCGCCACCACCCGCGCCCCGGCCTCGTGGGCCGTCCGGTTGTCGGCCGAGAGTCGGTTCGTTCCCCAGGTGCACATGCCCGC
>JAKECL010000375.1 GCA_030460725.1 Propionibacterium sp. | reverse complement strand
CTCCTGCGTGTCCGCGGGGGAGGGGGTGGCACTGTCGGACGGGGCGTGCGCAGCCGTCACCGTCGGCATCTCCTCGGCCAGGGACTCCAGCATGTCCAGTGCCGGCACGAAGTACTGCGAGCCGGTGACCGCGTCGGAGACGTCGAGGATGCGGTCGTAGTTCCCCGGCGGGTTGCCGATGAACATGTTGTCCAGCATCTGTTCGGTGACCGAGGGGTCCGAGGCGTAGGCGATGTAGTAGGTGCCCATCTCGCCGCGGCTGGGGTCGCCGAAGGCCATGTTGTCACGGAGGATGTCACGCTCGTTGCCGCCCTCGTCGACGATGGTGTTGAGCGAGACGTGGGAGTTGGTCGGCATGACCTCCTCGTCCAGTTCGATGTCCTCCAACTTCGTGCGTCCGATGACGCGCTCCTGCTCCTCGGTGCTCAGTGCCGCCCAGGCGGCCATGTCATGGAGGTACTTCTGGACCATGACATAGGATCCGCCGGCGAAGTCGGGTTCCTGGAGTGAGGAGATGACAGCCGCACTGGCGGCCCCGCGGCCTGTCGGGTTCTCGGTGCCGTCGACGAAGCCGAGGAGATCCCGGGAGTCGAAGTAGCGCAGCCCCGTGACATGGTCCTCGACGTGGACGTCCTCGCCCAGGGCGTCCATGAGCACCCGGGTGAACTCGAAGACCAGGTCCGCTCGGTTCGCGCGGATGTGGAAGAGGATGTCGCCGGGTGTGGAGGGGGCATCGTGCCGGGCACCGGTGACGGGACGGAAGGGGTGCAGCTGGGCCGGGCGGGGAGCACCCGTCGGGCGGATGCGGTCCCACAGGTGTGAGCCGATACCGACCACGCAGGAGAGATCCGCCGTGGGTTCGCGGAAACCGACTGCCCGGACCAGGGCTCCGATGTCGCTGACCGTGTCCACGACCCGCGCACACGCGGCGTGATCCTCGCAGACCGTCACCACCAGGAAGGCGGCCGAGGTCGTCAGGGGCGTGAGAATGGCCTGGGACTCCGGTTGCTCGAAGGGGACCTGGGCGGACTGGGAACTCTGTTGGGCGTCGAGGGGCACGACCCCACCTTAGCGCGGATCATCCCCGCCTCGATGTGGTCGACGGTGCTCGGTGAGCGGAACCGGTCACGGTGATGACAGGTCAGCGTGCTCCTCGGGAACGAGTTCTGCGTGGAGTCCCGTGCCTCACTCCTCCCCGGTGACAAGCTTCCCGGAGGATCCCTCGCCCAGGCGTTCCAGCGCCAGGCGGGCGACCATCTGTTGGTTGGTGGTGGTGCGCTCGGAGCGCGCCCGGGACAGGAAGCTGATGAACCAGTGGACAAGGGTGATCACCTGCTGCTTGAAACCGACGATGTAGAGCAGGTGGAGGAAGCACCAGGCCAGCCAGGCGGGGAAGCCCGTCATCTTCACCCGCCCCACACTCACGACCGCCTTGAACCGGGCGATCGTCGCCATGGACCCCCTGTCGGTGTAGGTGAAGTGAGACGCCGCGGGCTCGGCTCCCTTGAGGCGGGCATCGACGAGGGCGGCCACGAAACGCGCAGACTGGATCGCCCCCTGGGCGACGCCTGGGACACCCTCGACGGACATGAGGTCCCCGATGACGAAGATCTCGGGGTGATCGGGAACGGTCAGATCGGGTCCGACCTGAACCCGCCCCGCCCGGTCCAACTGTGCTCCCGTGCGTTCCGCCAACACCCGTCCCAACGGGGATCCCTGGACTCCCGCTGCCCACACCTTGCACACCGAGGGGATGCGCTCGATGGTTCCCTCGGCGTCGCGCACGGTGACGGACTCGGCATCCATGTCCGTGACCAGCGTCGAGGTGCGTACCTCCACCCCCAATCCCTCCAGTGCCAGCTGTGTGCGCTTGCCGAGCTTCCTGCCGAAGACGGGCAGGGGGAGGGGAGCGCCGTCCAGCAGGAGGACCCGGGCCTGGGCGGGGTCGATGGAGCGGAACTCGCCGCGCAGCGTCTTGGAGGCGAGCTCCCGGATCTGTCCGGCCATCTCGACCCCCGTGGGGCCTGCACCCACGACGACGAAGGTGAGGAGTTCGCGCACCCGATCGGGATCCTGCTCCAGCTCGGCCAGTTCGAAGGCGCCGAATATCCGGGCCCGCAGCTCCAGCGCGTCATCAATGGTCTTCATCCCGGGCGCGAAAGTGGCGAAGTGGTCGTTGCCGAAGTAGGACTGGCCCGCACCTGCGGCGACGACCAGCGTGTCGTAGGGCGTCTCCTCGAGGCGGTTGTGGTTGCGCCAGTGGACCACGCGGGCGTCGGTGTCGATGTCCTCCACCAGACCCAGCAGGACCCGCGCATTGCGTTGGTCGCGCAGGATCTCGCGGGTGGCGGGGGCGATCTCACCCTCGGAGAGAATGCCGGTGGCCACCTGGTAGAGCAGGGGTTGGAAGAGGTGGTGGCCCGTGCGTGCAATGACGGTGATGTCGACGTCGCTGCGGCTGAGTGCGCGCGTGGTGAAGAGGCCTCCGAACCCGGAGCCGATGATGACGACGCGGTGCCTGCCCATGAGTCCTCCCGAAATAGGTCAGGAGAAGGTTACCTAATTCATCCACTCCTTCCCACCCGAGTCCTGGAGGGGAGGGACACACCTGCGGACTGGGCGGGCCGGTGGGTGCGTGGTGGGCGGGGTC
>JAKECL010000374.1 GCA_030460725.1 Propionibacterium sp. | reverse complement strand
TGCGGTGCGCACGACGGCGCGGACGGCGGCGTTCATGCCCTGGGCATCGCCGCCGGAGGTGAGGACACCGATGCGCACACCTTCCCCCTCGTGGATGGGGGTGGAATCACCCGCAGTTGCCTGTGGTGTCGTGTTCGGCATCAATGTCTCCCGAGTGGTCGAGGTCCTGCTCCCAGTCTATTGTGCTCCTCCGCACGTCACCGGATCCTGGACCGAGGTCCGCTCCCACCTGCACGGATGGGCGGAGCATGTGGACACCCCACCAGCACTGTCACACGCGTCACGGAGTGCGCGGTGTGCGGGCAGACCGGGCTCCACCCGGGGCGCAGCCAGCCACTGTCCCCACGGGGACGGCCGCTGGGCCCCGGATGGACCGCCTCTCAGGCGGTGGCCGCAGCGGGACCCGATGCCCCTGCGCCCGATTCGCTCGCCGCCCCTCCTGCGAGCTGGTCCCGCACGCGGGCATTCGCCCGGTCCGCCTCTGCCGCGGCAGCCAGGGAATCCCCCAGCAAGGCGTTGTCACGTGGGAGCGGTCGCGCGCCGGAACGCAGGCGCGCAGCCAGGAACGTCAGGGCAATCGCGACCGTGAAGTAGAGCACGAGGACCAGGAGGCAGTTGCGCACCGCATGGGTGGCACCCGCCCCTGCGAGCATCTCGCGGAAGGCGAGCTGTGTGTAGGACATCGGCAACCACGGGTGGATCCACTGGAAGAAGCGCGGTGCCGTCTCGATGGGGAACGTCGCTCCCATGGAGGTGATCTGGAGGCAGAGGAACACGATCGAGACGAAGCGTCCACGGTAGGCCAGGGTCGCCACGAGCATCTGGTTGAGGGCCACGAAGGTCAGGGAACTCGCGATGGCGAGCAGGACCAGACCTCCGACATTGCTGGCATCCAGACCGACGAGACCATTGGTGAGGACCATGAGGAGGACGGCCTGGGCGATGCCCATGACGGTTGCGGTGATCGCGGGGCGCAGCGGCGCCATCCACCACCGTTCGCTCGGGCTGGGCCTGCGGTCCAGGGCCGGGAGGACCAGGAAGATCGCGATGCCGCCGATCCACAGGGCCAGGGACATGAACATCGGGGTGAACCCTGCTCCGTTGTTGGCGACCGCGTTCTCCCGCACCGGCTCCACCGAGACGGGGTCGGAGATCACGGAGGCAATGTGGGAGGAGTCCTCGTCCGTGTATGCGGGGATCCGATCCGCTCCGTCCGCGAGCCCCCCGGAGAGCCTGGCGATCCCGGTGCTGAGGGCGGAGGTGCCGGTTGCGGCCTTGTGGGCACCCTCGTCGAGGGTTCCCAGGCCGGTGGCGAGTTCCCCGGTGCTGGAGGCGAGGGTGGTGGTGCCGTCGCTGAGCTGGCGCAGTCCGAGGGTGAGGGTGTCGCTCCCCTCTGCTGCCTGGGTGGTTCCCGAACTGAGTTGGGTGGCGCCGGAGCGCAGGTCGGAGGACTTCGAGGCGAGCTGCTGGGCCCCGGAGTCCAGCGTGGCGACGCCGCTGCGCAGTGCGGGGGAGTTGGAGGCCAGTGTCGAGAGGCCGGAGTTCAGTTGCGCGGTCCCACCGACGAGTCCCGTGGCCCGGGTGGCTCCCTCACGCAACGCCGAGGACTGGGAGGACACGGTGTTGAGTACTCCGGCGACGGTCTGTCCGGTTCCCGTGGAGGGGTTGTAGACGTCCGTCGAGGTGCCCACGCCCGCGGCGAGTGTGTTCGCTCCCGTGAGGGCGGTCTGGGACCCCTGGTCGAGTTGCCCCACGGCGCCCGTGATGTCCTTCATCGAGCCGAGGAGTCCGGAGGAGCTGTCGCCGTCGCCGTTGATGCCACTGTCTAGCCCGGCCGCCCCCGCGCGCAGTGCCTGGCTCTGCT
This sequence comes from Propionibacterium sp., assembly GCA_030460725.1. Lineage (GTDB taxonomy): Bacteria > Actinomycetota > Actinomycetes > Actinomycetales > Actinomycetaceae > Pauljensenia. The sequence goes on along the minus strand of JAKECL010000374.1, from coordinate 798 downwards.
GGGAGAGGCCGGCCAGGTTCTGGCAGACCGCAGCGAGAGCCGGATCAGCATGGGCGGCTGGACCTGTGCACGCCTGGCTGGCGGCGAGCTGGTCCACTCCCCCGGTGTAGGCCGTCACCCCGCTGGAGAGGTCGGTGCTCCCCTTGGACAGTGCAGCCAGCTGGGCCTGGGACTCCTCGGAGGTGAGCGTGCCGTGAAGGTCGTGCGCACCCTGTGCGAGTCCGGTGAGTCCCGGGGTCTTGGCCGAGCCGTCACCGACCAGGGCGGCCGCGCCGGCCACCAGCGAGGGGGTTGACCCCTGCCCTGTCACCACACTCGACCGGAGTTGGTCGACACCTGCGGTGTACTGCGTGACCCCCTGGCTGAGGGTGGTCAGACCTGCCGCGCCGGATGCGAGTTGGCGTGCCCCGGCTGCCGCGGAGTCGACCCCCGTGGTGTAGGTCGTGACGCCACCCGCCAGCGTCCCCGCGCCTGCAGCAGCCTGGTCGACGCCGGCGGTGTACTGGGTGATTCCGGTGGAAAGCGTGGAGGCACCGGCTTCCAGGCGTCCGATCCCGGTGGCCAGCGCCGAACTGCCGTCCGCCGCCTGGGAGGCGCCCTGTGCGGCGGAGTTCGCCCCGTCGGCCAGCTGGGCGGAGCCCGAGGCTGCACTGGAGGTGCCCTGGGCCAGGGTGTCGAGGCCCGATTGCAGCGTCTTGGTGCCCGTCGAGAGCTGGTCCGCACCCGATTGGGCGTCCTCCATACCGGATCGGATGGTCCCGATGGACATGAGGATGTTGTCGGTGTACCTCTCGGCGC
>JAKECL010000373.1 GCA_030460725.1 Propionibacterium sp. | reverse complement strand
CGGCGATCTCGTCAGAGGCCGTCCACGCGATGTCGGGGACCGTCACCGTGGTCGGCAGGGTCGAGATCTTGGCGGTCGGGGACTGCTGGGCGGCGTCCGAGAGCGCGACGGGGGCGGCATTCGCAGCCGCGGTGACCGCTGCGGTGAGGGCCAGGCCGGTCACGGAGATGACGGCGGTGCCACGCACAGGGCCCAGGTTGATCGAGGTCAGGGTGTCAGTGACGGGTGCGAGGGGGCGACGGGCCTTGCGGTGTCGCGGCGCGGTCTTGACGGTGGTCACGAGTGGTGCGTTCTCCTTGTTCAACCTGCGAGGTCAGCTGTCGGATTCGGGCAGGAGAGCCCGGTCCGGTCTCCCGGACTTCACCCCGAGGCCCTGACGGGCCGATCGTGGTTCCCCCGCGCCGGACTGGTGTCTACCCACGCTCGTCACCGTCCGGCTTCGGTTCGCGACGTGTGGTCGGCTGCAGTGCAACCGAGGATCACACTAGCCTCCCGACGCCGGGAATGTCACGTATCCATAACGGTGCGGTGGACGGACGGTGACGGGGCCCTGTCAGCCGGTGACATCCAGGAACAGGTGGGGGGCCAATGTCGCAGGCAGCGCAATGGTTCGCGACCCGGCGTCGCCCTCGTCACCACTCATGTCGGTGACGAGGATCACTCCGGCCGCCTCCCGCAGGTGCACCGGGGAGCCGGGTGCGAGACCGAGACGACTGAACTCGCCCAGGAGATCACGATCGGCCTGGATGGGCTCACCGATCCGACGGATCCTCGCCTGGACCTCCGCGTCCCCGTGACGCCTGACCAGGAGCTCCGCGGAGGTGCCCCCGAGCTCGCTGCCACCCCCGGGGACAGGGTTCCCGAAGGGGTCCTGACTGGGGTCGTGGAGCAGCTCGACCAGTCGCCCCTCCACCTGGTCGGACATGACGTGCTCCCAACGGCAGGCCTCCTCGTGGACGTCCACCCAGTCCATTCCGATGACGTCCAGGAGCAGTCTCTCGGCCAGGCGGTGCTTGCGCATGACCTCCACGGCGCGCGCCTGACCCTCCTGGGTGAGTTCCAGGCGTCGGTCACCCAGGACGTGCAGCAGGCCGTCGCGCTCCATGCGGGCAACGGTCTGGGAGACGGTCGGGCCGGAGTGCCCGAGGCGCTCCACGATCCGCGCCCGCAGAGGCGTCACGTCGTCCTCGCCGAGCTCATAGATGGTCTTGAGGTACATCTCCGTGGTGTCGATGAGGTCGCCCATCCGGCTCCGTCCTCTCCGCGCAGTAGCGCTACGTGGTGGCCGCCCCAAGGATATGGCCCCGAGGACGCCCCGGTGCGGCGGGTCAGGGATGAAGGCCCCCGGGTGACACTCTCCCACTCATGTTGCACGCCCGCGTGCGCGACCGCGACGCGGGAGGGCTCCCGGCGGGAGGGGAGGTGTCGGGACCCACCGTGGACCGCTCTGCTCCCGAGCAGTGCGGGGGGATAGATTCCCCCCATGAGCACCGACCTGCCCCTCGTCCCCCGAGAGTTGCGTCCCCTCGACGGCCGCTTCGGCTGCGGTCCTTCGCGGATCCGAGCCGACCAGATGGAGGTTTTGGGGACCCCACTCCTCATGGGGACCTCCCACCGCCAGGCCCCGGTGCGTTCGGTCGTTCGCTCGGTGCGGGAAGGGCTCGCGTCACTCTTCGACCTCCCCCAGGGATGGGCGGTCGTCTTGGGAAACGGGGGCACCACCGCCTTCTGGGCAGTCGCCACGGCTTGCCTGGTCGACAAGCGCGCCGCACACGCCTCATTCGGCGAATTCGGGCACAAGTTCGTCACAGAAACGACCACTGCCCCCTTCCTGCTCCCTCCCGTCGTGGTCGAGGCACCCCCCGGCGAGGTCGCGCTGCTCACCGGGGACGAGGGCGACGCCGACGACCTCCCCGCACCCGATGTCTTCGCCCACCCCCACCACGAGACCTCAACGGGGGCCGTCTCCCCGGTGAGACGCCTGGGCGGTGAGGGTGCTCTCACCCTGGTGGACGCCACCTCCATCGCCGGGGGCGCACCCGTGGACGTCTCGCAGACCGATGCCTACTACTTCGCGCCTCAGAAGTGCTTCGGCTCGGAAGGGGGCCTGTGGGTCGCACTGCTCTCCCCTGCCGCCCAGGACCGCGCTCGGCACCTGCACACCGCACCTGACCGTTGGGTTCCCCAGTTCCTGGACCTCTCAATCGCGATGGACAACTCCTCCAAGGACCAGACACTCAACACCCCGGCTGTGGCGACGCTCGCGCTCATGGAACGTCAACTCGCCTGGATGCTCGACTGCGGGGGGCTCGATGCGATGGCCGCCCGGTCCCGCGCAGCCTCGGACCTGATCTACCGGTGGGCGGAGTCCAGCGACGTCGCCAGCCCATTCGTGGCCAACCCGAGCTGGCGCTCACCGGTGGTGGTGACCGTCGACTTCAGCACGCAGGTCGATGCCGCGCGACTGGCCCGTGCGCTGCGCGCCTCCGGAATCGTCGATGTCGAGCCCTACAGGAAGTTGGGACGGAACCAGCTGCGGATCGCGACCTTCCCCTCCACCCCGACCTCGGACGTGGAAGCGCTGCTGGCATCGATCGACTGGTTGCTGCCCCGAATCTGACGCAGGTGTGACCCGCGCCTGTGGGCACACCCGCCACTCTGCGGCGTCG
>JAKECL010000372.1 GCA_030460725.1 Propionibacterium sp. | reverse complement strand
TCCCCCCACAGGGCCATGCGCGCGGCGGCGCGCCCGTGCGCACGCGGCTGCTGCGCCTCGACCCTCGCACGAAGCTCCTGATCCTCCTCGTGGTCAATGCCCTGGTCCTGGGCACCGGCACCACCACGGTCACCCTCGCCGCCGCCCTGCTCGTCGCGGGACTCCTCATGACCGTCACCACCGGCGCAGCGCTGCGGACCTACGTCGCCACCTTCGCGCTCACGCTCTCCTGCTTCCTCTGGTTGCCGACCCTGTGGCACTCGACCGCCTCGGCCTTCATCGCCGCAGCCGCCTTCTGGTTCAGCCGCTTCACGGTCTCGATCGGGCTGGCCGGATACGTGGTCTCCACGACGGGAGCCTCGGAGCTCGCAGCCGCCCTGAGGACCCTCCGCGTCCCCCAGGTCATCGTCATCCCCTTCTCCGTCATGCTGCGCTTCGTCCCCACTGTCGGCACCGAAGTGCGCGCCATCTCGGACGCCATGCGACTGAGGGGGGTCTTCCCCGGAACCATGGGTCTCCTCCTCCACCCCGCGCGCACCGCCCAGTACCTCATGGTCCCCCTGCTCGCCTCCACGACCCGCCTCGCCGACGACCTCGCCGCCTCGGCCCTGATCCGCGGCCTCGGTGCGACACCGAGGCCCACCAGCATCGTGCGCCTGGGCCTGCACGGCGACGACGTGGTCGCACTGCTCGGCGTCGCCGCCCTCGTCGCCCTGCACCTGTCCGGATGGGAGGTGGCCGCATGAACCCGACTCCTCCCGTCATCCGCGTCCACGACATCACCCTCCGCTACGACTCGGGCGAGGGCGCGGCAGCGAGCAGGGCCGCAGCGGCTGGCAGCGGCGCGGCGGCTGGCGCGGACCTCGGCAGCCACCCCGGCGACCACCGCGCCTCCCGGGGCGCCCCCTGTCTGGAGGACATCAGCTTCGAGGTCCCCAGCGGCACGCTCACCCTGCTGTGCGGCGCCTCCGGCTCCGGCAAGTCCACCGTCCTGCGACTCCTCAACGGTCTGGTCCCACACTTCCACGCCGGGGACCTGCGGGGAACGGTGGAGGTGGCCGGGGTCGACGTTCCCCTCACCGACATCTCCGAAGCGGGACGCACCTCTGCCACCGTCTTCCAGAACCCCCGCACCCAGTTCTTCACCTCCGACGTCATGAGCGAGCTCGTCTTCCGAGGCGAGAACTACGGCCTCGACCCCGACGAGATCCTGCAGCGGGCCGCCTCCGCGGCCCAGGAGATCGGAATCACCGAGCTCCTGGGCCGCCACCTCAGCCAGCTGTCGGGCGGTGAACTCCAGAAGGTCGCATGCGCCCAGGCCCTGGCCGGGGACACCCCGGTCCTGCTCTTCGACGAACCGACCTCCAATCTCTCCCCCGCCGCCATCGAAGAGTTCGCAACACTCCTGGGCGAGCTGCGTATCCGGGGACACACCCTGGTCGTGGCCGAGCACTGTCGCCATTTGCTGCGCGGCATCACGGACCAGGTGCTCCTCCTGGAGGAGGGCCGCATCGCCGAGCGCTTCACCGGGGAGGAGTTCTTCGCCCTGGACGACGAGCGCCGCCGGGCACTCGGCCTGCGCAGTCTGGAGACCCCCGTGCCCATCGGTGCCCGCCGCCGTGGGAGGGAGTGCCACGGGGACACGCCCGCGCCGATCCCGCCCGTGTCCGCCCCGGATGCGCCCGCCACACCCACCACGCCCGCGCCGACCCCGCCCGTGTCCACCCCGGCCACGTCCAGGGGCCTCGTCCTGGACCAGGTGCGGTTCTCCTACGGCAGGAACCGGGTCCTCGACATCGACCACCTGGAGTTCCCCGCCGGTCGCATCTGCGTCCTCGTCGGCGACAACGGCGCGGGCAAGACCACCCTGGCGCGTCTGCTGTGCGGGCTGGTCCGGGAGGACCGGGGGTCGCGCATCACCCTGGACGCCCGCCCCGCGAGCGCGCGCACGCGGACCGCCTCCAGCTACATCGTCATGCAGGACGTGCACCGCCAGCTCTTCTCCGAAACCGTGCGCGCCGAGGTCACCCTGGGCCTCTCCCGCAGCGAGAGGCGGGAGGTGGACCCCGAGGACCTCCTCGCCCGCTTCGGCCTGTCGGAGCTCGCCGAACGCCACCCGCTCTCCCTCTCGGGCGGCCAGAAGCAGCGCCTCGTCCTCGCCTCCGCCATGGCCTGCCACAAGGCCGTCCACATCTTCGACGAGCCGACCTCGGATGTGGATGAACGCCACCTCGTGGGCATCGCCGCCCAGCTGCGCGAGCTGGCCGACCAGGGCGCCGTCGTCATCGTCATCACCCACGACCTCGAGCTCCTCGACGCATGCGCCGACCGCATCGTCACGCTGCGTCCTCTCCGCGACATCGACGAGGGCGCCCCCCAGGCCACCGTCCAGGACCTCCTCCCCTCGCGAGAGGACAGGACCCCGGACCTGCTCACCACCGATCGGATCGGGAGACACGCATGACCACACGTCCCACCGGAACACAGAAGGCCGCGCAGGCAGGCGCGCAGGGGGCGAGTCACCCAACACCTCCTCCCCCGCCGGGCCCGGACGCGGGCCCGGTCACCACGCAGGACACCGCACAGGACACCGCGCAGGCCCCGGGCGGGCCCACCTCGCGTCCCGGGGCGCACACGGGAGAGGACGCGGCCGCGAAGGACCGCGCGGGACGTCGAGCCATG
>JAKECL010000371.1 GCA_030460725.1 Propionibacterium sp. | reverse complement strand
CGGGGTGCGGGTGGGACTGTGGTCCCGCCCGGGTCCGGTCCGGGCCGGGCCGGTTCGGGCGGGAACGGTCAGTGGGCGCCGGGTTCGGTGGGACGAGGGCGCAGGACGACGTCCGCCCGGTCACGCCCCTGGGTCACCAGGGTGATGTTCGCGGAGTCCACGGTGCGCACCCAGTGGGCGGCGTCGACGTGATCGCGTCCGAAGGCCTCCTGCCGGGCGATCAGGCGGCGCAGCAGCTCCGTCCCGGAGGTCTCGACATGGATGAGCACATCGATGCTCGCACGCGCCTCCCGCCAGCCTGGAGCGTCCAGGCCGAGGTAGTTGCCTTCCGTGATGACCACGCCCTGCGCCTCCACCGCGTAGGAAGCGGCCACCGGTTCATGCAGGTCGCGCCGGTAGCCGGGGGCGAGGACCGTGCGGCCCTCATGGTGGAGTCGGTGGAGCAGGCCACGATAGCCCCACACGTCGAAGGTCTCGGGTGCGCCCTTGCGGTCGGTGAGCCCCCGGTCCTCCAGAACCGCATTGGACAGGTGGAAGCCGTCCATGGGTGCCAGGCCCGCCACCGGTACTCCTCGTGCCTCCAGGAGGTCCGCGACCATACCCGCCACCGTCGACTTGCCGGTGCCGGGGGGACCGGTGATGCCCAGGACCCGCAGGTCCGCCCCCGTGGACAGGCGCGCCAGGACCAGGTCCACCATCTGGCGCGCGACGGACTCGGAGGCGCCGAGACGGGCCGGGGTGCCGGGTGCCGGATCATCGGCGGCCATGGACCGGTCCTACTCCTGCGCCTGCACGACGGGCAGGGTCGACCAGGGGAAGTTGATCCAGCGGTCGGTCACCCGCCAGACGTAGTCGGGGGAGATGACGGAGCGGGGCTTCTCGTAGATGACGGCGCTGCGTGCGTCGACGGCGACGGCGGTCTCCCCGTCCAGGGAGAGCCCGTGGCGGGCGATGAGGTCCATGACCATCTTCAGCGTGCGTCCGGAGTCCGCCACGTCGTCGACCACCAGAACGCGCTTGCCGAAGACCGCCGAGACGTCCATGAGCGGGGGCAGGAGGCGGGGCTCGGTGAGGGTCTCGCCGATGCCGGTGTAGAACTCGACGTTCATGGTGCCGATCGCCTTGACGCCCATGGCGTAGGAGATGGCCCCGGCGGGCAGCAGGCCGCCACGGGCCACCGCGATGATGAGGTCGGGGATCCAACCCGACTCGACGATGGAGCGGGTGAGCTCGCGTGAAGCCTCTCCGAAGCCTTCCCAGGTGAGAGTCTCGCGCTCGGCGGGATCCGCCTCGGTGCCGGCGCCATCGTCGAATGCGGTCACGGAGTCCTCCGGGTCAGTCGGTGCAGGTGATGCCCCCATGCTAGATCCCGGGGGGAGTGAGGTGCGCCGGGGACGTCGGCGGGGTCGAGGACGCGGTCGGCGGGGGTGCCCGGGCAAGGACTGCTCCGGTCCGGATCGGCCCTCAGACAGGCCACCGCGGGCATCCCCCCTCAGTCACCCATGCAGGTGCCCACGTGGCGGGCAGCCTCCAACCACGGGTGGTCCAGGGGAACCGTCTTGAGGTTTCCGGCGACCTCGGCCAGGGGCACGGGGACCGCGGCCTGGGCCTGGGAGGCGACGGTCACGCCGAACTGTCCGCTGGCCACCATGTCCGCGCCCGCCCCGCCCAACAGGGTGCCGAGCAGGCGGTCCTGGGCGTCGGGAGTGCCCCCACGCTGGACGTAGCCCAGGATCGTCACCCGCGACTCCAGGCCGGTCGCGGCCTCCAGGGCCTCCGCGACTTTGAAGGCGTTGCCCCGGTGGGAGGTGAGCACTGCGGCGCGGTGCTTCTTGGCCGCAGCCTTGGCCTCAGGGGTCGCGGCCCCCTTGACCAGTGATTCCGCAGCCACCAGGTCCGCGGAGTCCTGCAGGTCGCGGGCGCCCTCGGCGATGGCGACGACGGAGAAGCTGTGCCCGGCGGCTGCACGCCTGCGGATGGAGTCGGCCACCGGTTCGATGGAGTAGGGGATCTCGGGCAGCAGGATGATGTCGGCGCCTCCGGCGATCCCCGCCCCCAGTGCCAGCCACCCCGCCTTGTGGCCCATGATCTCCACCACGATGATGCGGTGGTGGCTGTGGGCGGTGGAGTGGAGGCGGTCGATGGCCTCGGTCGCGATGCCCAGAGCGGTGGAGAAGCCGAAGCTGGTGTCGGTGTGGGCGATGTCGTTGTCGATGGTCTTGGGCAGGTGGATGATGTTGAGCCCTGCCCGTGACAGACGGTTCGCGGTCTTCGCGGTGCCCCCGCCGCCGATGCAGACCAGGGCCTCCAGGCGGTCCTTCTCGCAGTTCTCGATGATGGTGGGGACCATGTCCACCACCTCTTCGCCCATGCGCATCTTGTGGGGCTTGTCGCGCGAGGTCCCCAGAACGGTGCCGCCCACGGTGAGGATGCCGGACAGTGCCTGGGAGTCGAGGTTGACGGTGCGGTTCTCCGCGAGTCCCCGGATCCCGTCGCGGAAACCGATGACCTCCATGCCGTAGTGGCCGATGGCCGCCTTCCCGAAGCCGCGGATGGCGGCGTTCAGGCCCGGGGAGTCACCGCCTGCCGTCAGGATGCCGACCCTTTTCGCCGCTTTCGCCATGGGGTTCCTCCTCGGTAGCCGTGCCCCAAGGGTATCGGGTGGTGGAGGACAGGGCGTCGCCCTCGTCCCC
>JAKECL010000012.1 GCA_030460725.1 Propionibacterium sp. | reverse complement strand
ACCCAGTCCGGCGCGAGCGGCTCGGGGAAGGACACCCTGGTCGCCGCCTACTCCGAGGGCGGCACGACCCTGAGCCCGATGGAGGCCTCGGACGTCACCTCCGACACCTTCGTCCTGGCTGCCTACGACCAGCTCATCACCTATGACAGGGTCGAGAAGGACGGCAAGTGGGTCTCGGACACCTCGACCCTCAAGCCCATGCTCGCGGAGAGCTGGGAGCCGAATGCGGACGCCTCCAGCTACACCTTCCACCTGCGCAAGGACGTGAAGTTCCAGAACGGGGACGACCTCACCTCCGATGACGTCGTGAAGACCTTCGCCATGATCAAGGCCTCCAGCAACGCCTCCTTCCTCTACGACATGGCGGGCATCTCCGACGTCCGGGCCACAAACGACCACACCGTCCAGATCGATCTGACGGGTCCGAACCACTTGTTCGAACAGATCATCGCGATGTACTCCTTCTCCATCGTGAACGTGGACCAGGTCCAGGCCAATGGAGGGGCCTCCTGGCTGGACACGAACACCGCAGGTTCGGGTCCCTACACCGTCGACTCCTGGGAGCCTGCCTCCGAGGCGGTCCTCACGCGCAACGACTCCTACTGGGGCGAGGCACCGGCCCTGCGCCAGGTCAACCTCAAGTTCATCTCCGAGGCCTCCAACCGCGTCCAGTTGCTCCAGAACGGTGAACTGGACCTGGCCACCGAGATCCCCCCGAAGAACGTGGAGGGCCTGGAGGGCGCGGAGGGCGTGGTCGTCGACTCGCGCAGGTCCAACAAGATCCTCTACTTCGCGATGAACAACGCCATCGCTCCCTTCGACAACGTCAAGGTCCGCCAGGCGGTGGCCTATGCCATCCCCTATGACAAGCTCATCAACGACGTCATGCTCGGCCAGGCCTCGCCGATGACCTCCTCGGTGGCCTCCAACACGCCCGTACACAACGATGCCGGTGCGATCACCGCCCAGGACCTGGACAAGGCCAAGCAGTTGCTCACGGATGCGGGCTACGCCGACGGCTTCACCTTCGACTTCACCCTGGGCAGCGGCTTCGACGACTGGAAGGACGACGCGGTGCTCATCCAGTCGGCCCTCGCCCAGATCGGGGTCACGATGAACATCACGGAGATGGCCCGCTCGGAGTTCCTGGATGCCCTGGCCACCAAGCAGGTGCAGTCCTACATCAGTCGCTGGACGTCCTTTGTCAACGACCCGGGCTACCACCTGGGCCAGCTCCTGACCACCGACGGCTCCAGCAACTACGCGAACTACTCCAACGCCACCGTCGACTCCCTGTGGGAGCAGGCGGCCACCGAGACCGACGAGAACGCCCGCAACGACCTGTACGGGAAGGCTCAGGAGATCATCAACTCCGAGTCCCCGTGGGCCTATCTCTACGAGTACAACATCGTCCTGGGCATGGGCGACGGGGTCCAAGGCTACACCTCGTATCCCGATGGCATCGTCCGTTTCTTCCAGATGAGCAACGACTAGTTCCGGTGCCGCTGCGGGGGTCCGGATCCCGGACCGGGGCCCGTACCCCCGCAGCGCTCGCACCCACGTTTCGTCACCACCGACAGAAGGCACAGCAATGGACACCCCTTCATGGGAGCAGCGCATCCTCGATGAGATCGACACCCACGCCGATGAGTTGATCGGCCTCGCCTCCGATCTCATCCGCACACCCAGTGAGAACCCGCCCGGGGACTGCACCGATGTCGCTCGCGTCATCGAGGAGTACCTGGTCGACCACGGCGTTCCCGCCGAGATCCACGATGCGGGCGAGGGGCGCGTCAACGTCCTCTCCCACCTCCGCAGCGAGCATCCGCGTGAGGACGCCCGCCACCTGGTCCTGTCCGGGCACCACGACGTCGTCCCCGTCGGCGATCCCTCGGGATGGTCCTTCCCGCCCTTCTCCGGTGACGTGGTCGACGGATACCTGCGAGGTCGGGGTGCCTCCGACATGAAGGCCGGGCTGGCAGGCGTGATCTTCACCCATGCCCTCCTCCACCGCCTGGGAGTCCCCCTGGCCGGTGACGTGTCCCTGGCGTCGGTGTGCGACGAGGAGGCGGGGGGACCCCTGGGCGCTGACTGGGTGTTGGAGCAGGGCCTGCTGCAGGGGGCGACCGGAGCGATCATCGCCGAGCCAGCGGAGCGGACCCACCCCACGATCGGGCAGAAGGGCTCCAACTGGTTCCGCATGACCCTGCGGGGACGACCCGGACACGGATCCCTCCAGCCCGTGCACGGGGTGAGCGCCAATCTGTTGGCTGCGCGTGCGGTCCTGGCCCTGCAGAAGCTGTGGGACATGGAGACACATCCCTCCGAGGACGTGAAGCCCCTGATCGAGCTCTCCAAGGTCCACGCCGAGGAACGCGAGGGATACCAGCCCGGGGTGAGTGCCGTCTTCGAGCACGTCACGATCAACATCGGGACGATCCACGGTGGCTCCTCCGCCAATGTCGTGGCCGACACCTGTGTGGTCGAGGTCGACACCCGGGTGCCCATCGGGCTGAGCCGGGCCGAGGTCCTGGCCAGGGTGGGGGAGCTCCTGGCGGAGGAGGGCATCGAGGCCACGATCGAACCGATCGGCTTCTGCTCCGAACCGAACTGGACATTGGCCTCCGACCCGGTCGTCTCCACGCTGGTGGACACGCTGCGTGAACTCAGCGGCGATCCCGAGACCTCGGGGGTGCTCCAGTGGGCGTCCTCGGACGCGCGGACGTTCCGCAGCCACGGCATCCCGGTCCTCCAGTACGCACCGGCCGAGCTGGCAACGATCCACGGCTTCGACGAGCGCGTGCGGGTCGAGGACATCGTCCTGGCCGCCAAGACCTATGCCCTCACGACATTGCGCTACGTCGGTGTGGCCTGAGGCCGTCGCGTTCCGCCCCGTCACCGCTTTCTGAAAGGACCCTCCCTCCATGCTCTCCCAGGTGCTCACGATCCTCGACCACCTCGACTCCCCCGCAGCCGACGGACCCTCAACCGTCGCGCTCCTGGAGGCCCTCTTCGATCCCGCGGCTCCGCAGCCGCGCCCCGAGGTCACCTGGGAGCGGGTGACGGGGGCGAAGGGACACACGGACTTCGTGACCGTGCGCGTCCCCGGCCTGTCCGGACGCACGGTCGGCGGCGCCTCCCCGACCCTGGGCGTCATCGGACGCCTGGGTGGGATCGGTGCGCGTCCCGAGCTGGTGGGATACGTCTCCGACGGTGACGGGGCCACCGCAGCCCTGGCGGTGGCCCACAAGCTGCTCACCATGTTCACCCGCGGCGACCGACTGGACGGTGATGTCATCGTGAGCACCCACGTGTGCGCGTGGGCTCCACCCGCCCCCACAAGCCCGTGCCCTTCATGGACTCGCCGGTGGGGATCGCGGAGATGAACGAACACGAGGTCCTGCCCGAGATGGAGGCGATCCTCTCCATCGACACCACGAAGGGGAACAGGATCCTCAACCACCGGGGTATCGCGATCTCCCCCACCGTCCGACAGGGGTACATCCTTCCCGCCAGTGCGGACCTGGTCTCGCTCCTGGAGACCGTCACCGGTGAACCTGCCCAGGTCTTCGCCCTGGCGACGCAGGACATCACTCCCTACGGCAACGGGTTGCACCACCTCAACTCCATCCTGCAGCCGGCCGTTTCGACGACCGCTCCGGTCGTCGGCGTCGCCATCACCACGGTCACCCCCGTTGCCGGCTGTGCGACAGGTGCCAGCCACGAGACGGACATCGCCCTGGCCGCCCGCTTCTGCGTGGAGGTCGCGAAGGGCTTTGCACCGGGAACACTGTCCTTCCACGATGCAGCGGAGTTCGAGGAGCTCACGCGCCGCTACGGATCTGCAGCGCTCCTCCAGACGTCCGGCGACGGACCCCTGCGTGAGGAGGACTGATGAACACCGCGACCCCGACACTGTCCCTCGAGCACCTCTCCATCGACATCGAGACCTCACGCGGCCTCATCCATCCGGTTCGAGACGTCTCCCTGGAGATCGCACGCGGGGAGATGTTGGGTCTGGTCGGGGAGTCAGGTTCGGGGAAGTCCGTCACCGCAATGACGATCACACGCCTGCTGCCGCGCCGGTCGACCCACGTCGTGGGCGGCTCGATCCAGGTGTTCGGCACCGACATCACCCACGCGTCGGAGAAGGAACTGCGTCGCATCCGAGGATCGAAGGTCGGGGTGATCTTCCAGGAGCCGATGACCGCGCTCAATCCCGTGTTCACCGTCGGTGACCAGATCGGGGAACCACTGCGCCGTCACCTGGGCATGAGCAGGAAGCAGGCGCGTGAGCGCTCCCGTGAGCTCCTGGACATGGTGGGCATCCGCGACAGCGCGCGCGTGGTCGACGACCACCCCTTCCGCCTCTCAGGTGGCATGCGTCAGCGGGTCATGATCGCCATGGCCATGGCATGCGAGCCGGACCTCCTCATTGCCGACGAGCCCACGACGGCCCTGGACGTGACGACCCAGTTGCAGATCCTCGACCTCATCGTCGACCTCCAGGAGTCACACGGCACGTCCGTCCTGCTGATCACCCATGACCTCGGCGTCGTCGCCCAGACCTGTTCACGGGTCGCGGTGATGCACGACGGTCACCTGGAGGAGACGGCCTCGGTCTGGGATCTCTTCGCCCGGCCCGAGGCTGAGTACACCCGGCACCTGCTCTCCGCCATCCCCCAGGGCCGACGTCACTCCCTCATCGACGTGGAGCAGGTTGCCGCACAGGGGCAGACGGTGAGCCCGGAGGTCGCCACCGGACCCACCCGGAGTGACTCGGCGGACGGGGGGTCGGCCCACTCCCGGGACTCCCGTGCGACCACGGAGGTGGCACCGACCGACCCCGTTGCTCCCACGCCGGAGCCCCTGCTGCGGGTCCGCAACCTCGTCAAGACCTTCCCGGCGCGCTCCCGGCACGCCGATCCCGTCCTCGCCGTGCAGGACGTCTCCTTCGATGTGCCCCGCGGTGGGACGCTGGCGATCGTCGGGGAGTCGGGCTCGGGGAAGTCGACCACGGGCCGAGCCGTGCTGAGACTGCACGAGCCGACCTCGGGGACCGTCGAGTTCGACGGCACCGACCTCCTGGCACTGGATGCCCCGGCGATGAGGGCCATGCGCGCACGCCTGCAGATCGTCTTCCAGGACACCTACGCCACCCTGGACCCGCGTTGGGTGGTCGGACGTCTGCTGGCCGAACCCCTGCGCCTCCACACCGACATGGACCGTCGCCAGGTGCGTGAACGCATCGCGGAGGTGCTCACGATGGTGGGACTCGATCCGGACTCCGCACAGCGGTTCCCCCATGAGTTCTCCGGCGGTCAACGTCAGCGCATCGGCATCGCACGGGCCCTGCTGCTCAACCCCGAGCTGGTCGTGTGTGACGAGGCCGTGTCCGCCCTGGACGTCTCCGTCCAGGCCCAGGTGCTGGAACTGATGAAAGACCTCCAGGAGGAGCTGGGTCTCACCTACATCTTCATCTCCCACGACCTCTCGGTCGTCGAGTCCTTCGCGGACCACGTCCTGGTGATGAGCCACGGGCGGGTCGTCGAGCAGGGAACCACCGAGGATGTCTTCGGCAACCCGCGCCATCCCTACACACAGGCGCTCCTGGCGGCTGTCCCCGCCGTGGATCCGTCGGAGAGGACCAGCCGCGAGCAGCGCCGGGCACTGGTGCTGCGCGGACTGGCGGCGGCAGATGACCTCAAGGAGACCGCGTGAGCACCGGGGCACGTCGGCCGCTGGGCCTGGTGACGATCGGCCAGGCGCCACGGGTGGACCTGTTGCCCGATGTCCGTCCCGTGCTGGGGGGGTTCCCCTACGTCGAGCACGGCGCCCTGGACGACCTCACCCCCCACACCCTGGAACAGGTCGCCCCGGGACCCGATGAGACCCCGCTGGCCTCGCGGATGCGGGACGGATCGTTGGCGAGGATCAGTCCGTCCCGACTCCTCCCCCTGCTCACGCGCGCGGTGGAACACTGTGTCGATGACGGTGCCGGGGCTGTGCTCATCCTGTGCACCGGGCATCTGGGAGAGGTGGTGGCTCCCGTCCCCGTGCTCCACGCCGAGCCCCTCGCCCAGGCAGGTGTGCGCGCGATCATCGGCGAGGAGTCTCTGGGGATCGTCAACCCGCTCCCGGACCAGTGCCAGGAGGCAGCCGGGAGATGGTCCCAGGTCCTGGGGCGAGCGGTCCTGGGCTGCGCGGCGAACCCCTACACGCAGGGACCCGACGAAGTTGCCGCCGCGGCCTGCGAACTCAGGGAGCAGGGCGCCCGGTGGGTCTTCCTCGACTGCATCGGGTACACCGAGCAGATGCGACGTGCAGCAGTGGAGGCCTCGGGCCTGCCGGTGCTCCTGGCACGCTCGATCGCCGTGCGGCTGGCCGTGGAGGCAGCCACGGCCAGGGGGACCGGGGAGGCCTGAACCGGGACCCGCCGGCCTCCGCCTCGCGCGCGCCGGCCCTCAGGGCACCGCGATGTCCAGGGCACCCGCGGTGACACGCACGTGGACCGTCCGCGCACGTCCCACCGCATCCCCGTCGACCTGGACCACCTGCGGGCGGTCCACGTGCACCGATGCTGCGGGAGCCTGGCGGAAGGCGATCTGACCTGTGGAGGTCGGCATGTCCAACGGGCGCAGCCCCACGCCCTGCACGAGGACCTTTGCCGCCAGGTCCGCCCACCCGATCAGACCCGCCTGCGTGTCCACGGCGATGATGTCGAGCAGACCGTCGTCGGGATCGGCATCGGGGGCCAGCACGATGTAGGGAAGCTCCCCACAATTGGCGAAGAGCACTGTCCGGGCCGTGAAGTCCGTCGTCTCGTCGCCCTCCGGTCCGACCCCGGGTCGCCCCTCCTCGCCCACGGAGGTGGGGTCGCCCTCGTCGACGGGAATCGTTGGGGCTCCCTGCGGGTCGGGGCCCACCGGGGCGTGGAGGACCAGACGGGCACGCATGCGCCGTGAGCGCAGGGCGGTGAACGCTGAGATCACGTAGGCGGGCCACCCGACGGTCTTCTTCAGTTTCGGGTCCGTGTTCGCCATGGTCTCCCCGTCGAAGCCGAGGCCGGCGATGATGGCATAGGCGAACTCATCGGTGCGCGGTTCCTCCACGCTCTCGGGCAGGGTGCGCAGGGTGGAGGCATTCGCGGCGGCCAGCAACCCGCCTTCTGCCGGCAGATCGGAACGCTCCTCGACATCGCCCATGCGCAGCCAGGCGAGGTCCACCCTGCGGTGGTCCGGTCCCAGCGCCACCGAGACCGCGCGGGGGAGGTCGTCCAGGGGCAGGCCGAGGTTGCGTGCCAGGAGGTTTCCCGTGCCCACGGGGATGATGCCCATGCGTACCCCGGAATGTGCCACACCTGCGGCCACCGCCCGCACGGTCCCGTCCCCGCCCGCGGCGATGACGACGGATGCGCCCTCACCCAGGGCGCGCACGGTCTGGCCGGTGCCGGGGTCCTCAGGAGTGGTCTCCCTCCAGTGGAGATGGGAGATGCCGTGTCCGCGCGCCAGGGCGTCGACACGGGAACGGAACTCCACGGGGTCCTCGAACTTCGAAGGATTGAAGATGATCCAGGGACGCGGGATCCCACGGTCAGGGGCATCGGCGGAGGCGGGGTCCAGCAGCGCGCCATTGCGTGCAGCACTGCGGTGGTCCCGGAACAGGAGCCACCTGGACAGCGCTGCTGTGCCCAGGGCGAGCAGGAGGACGACGGCCATCCAGATCAGGGCGACTCCACTCATGTGAGGAGCCTATCGGCATCGGGTGTCCGGGGTGGTGGTGGGCCCGGCACCCACGGGCCGGGGCCGGTGTGGGACCCGGGCCACGGCCGAGCCGCAGCGGCG
Organism: Propionibacterium sp.; assembly: GCA_030460725.1. Taxonomy (GTDB): domain Bacteria; phylum Actinomycetota; class Actinomycetes; order Actinomycetales; family Actinomycetaceae; genus Pauljensenia. Next base: position 6,860 of record JAKECL010000012.1, on the reverse strand, counting down.
TTGGTCCACTGAACTACCATGAGCCCATGATCGATGTGCGCGCACTGCGAGACGACCCCGAACCTGCCCGTGCCTCACAGAGGGCACGTGGTGCCGACCCCGAGCTGGTCGACCGGATCATCGAGGCGGATGCCGCCCGACGCGAGGCCCTCCAGGTCTTCGAGTCCCTGCGCGCCTCCCAGAAGGAAGTCTCCCGCTCCGTCGGCAAGGCCACCCCACAGGAGCGTCCCGCGGTCCTGGCCCAGGCGAAGGAACTCGCCGAGCAGGTCAAAGCCGCCGAGGCCCGCTCCAATGAGCTCGACGCCCAGGCCGACCGCCTGGCGCGTTCACTGCCCAACATCATCGCCCCCGGGGTCCCCGCCGGTGGTGAGGAGGACTTCGTGGTCCTGCGCCACGAGGGGCCCGGGCGTCGTGACTTCGCGGCGGAGGGATTCACACCCCTGGACCACCTGGCCCTGGGTGAGGGGCTCGGCGCCATCGATGTCAAGCGTGGGGCGAAGGTCTCCGGCTCGCGCTTCTACTACCTGACGGGTATCGGTGCGCGCCTCGAGCTGGCCCTGCTGACCATGGCGATGGACCAGGCCGTTGCCGCGGGCTTCACCCCGATGATCACCCCGACGCTGGTCACGCCCGAGGTCATGGGGGGTACGGGCTTCCTCAATGAGCACTCCGACGAGATCTACTACCTGCCTGCCGATGACCTCTACCTGACGGGAACCTCCGAAGTGGCCCTGGCCGGGTACCACATGGGGGAGATCCTGGACCTGTCCGCAGGGCCGCGCCACTACCTGGGCTGGTCCACCTGCTACCGCCGTGAGGCGGGGGCGGCGGGCAAGGACACCCGCGGCATCATCCGCGTGCACCAGTTCAACAAGGTCGAGATGTTCTCCTACTGCCGACCCGAGGATGCCGAGGACGAGCACCGCCGCTTCCTGGCCTGGGAGGAGGAGATGCTCGCCAAGGTCGAGCTGCCCTACCGCGTCATCCACACCGCGGCCGGCGACCTGGGCACCTCCGCCGCCCGCAAGTTCGACTGCGAGGCCTGGCTGCCGACCCAGGAGCGTTACATGGAGGTCACCTCGACCTCGAACTGCACGACCTTCCAGGCGCGCCGTCTGGGGATCAGGGAACGTCGCGAGGACGGGCAGATGCACCCCGTGGCCACACTGAACGGCACGCTCGCCACCACCCGGTGGATCGTGGCCCTGCTGGAGAACCACCAGCAGGCCGACGGCTCCGTACGTGTCCCGCAGGCGCTGCGCCCCTACCTGGGCGGGCTCAGTGTGATGGATACCTTGCGGTGACCAGGTGAGCCAACCCCTCCTCACGCCCCCACCCTCGGGGGTGCCCTTCGTCCCCTTCCCGGAGATGGTCGAGGCCGCACGCCACGACCTGCCCGCGGACCTGCCCCGAGACCTGTCCAAGGTCATGGTCGCGGTGGACGTCGACGGCACGCTCCTGCGCCCCGACGGCGCCTCCCCCCGGGTGCGACAGGCCTACCGCGACCTGGTGGAAGCCGGTGCCACGGTCGTCATCGCGACCGGACGAGGGGTGAACTCCGTGCGCCCCGTGCTCGGCTACCTCCAGGCGCAGAGGGGGTGGTCCGTGTGCTCCAACGGGGCGGTCCTGGCCCGGTGGGAGCCGCGTGCGGACACGGATGTGGAGGTGCTGGTGGAGCACCACTTCGATCCCTCGGGGGCGATCACCGAGCTCGAGTCCTCCGTGCCCGGCATCCTGCTGGGGGTGGAGGTGACCCACCGGGGCTTCCTGGTCTCCCAGCCCTTCCCCGCGGGGGAGTTGGCCGAACCCGGGACCGTCTCCGCCGTCGAGCGTCTGCGCGGGACACCCACGCCGAAGCTGGTGGGGCGCGCACCCTGGATGGCGCGCGAGGAGTTCGCCGACCGCATCGCCGCCTCCCACCTGGGACGCGAGCACGAGTACGCCGTGGGGTGGACGTCGTGGGTCGATGTGGGGCCACGAGGTCGGACCAAGGCCTCCGGCCTGGCTGAGTTGGCCCGACGCCTCGACATCCCCCACGAGGGGACCGTGTCGGTGGGGGACGGGACGAACGACATCGCGATGCTGTCCTGGGCCCACCACGGCGTCGCCATGGGGGGTGCGACCCAGGAGGTGCGTGTGCACGCCGATGCCGTCACCGGTCCGGTCGAGCACGACGGTGCCGCAGCGCTGATGAGGGCCATCCTGGAGCGCTGAGGCGGAGCAGCTCGACGGGCCCGTTGTTCCGTCACTGCCGGGCTGCGCGCTACGCTCGCGCCATGGGATCGACGATCGATGACGTCGCGGCTCGGGCGGGTGTCTCGACGGCGACCGTCTCGCGGGCGTTGCGTGGCATGTCGAACGTCTCCGACCAGTCCCGGCGCAAGGTGCTGGCGGCGGCCGAGGAGCTGGGGTACGTCGTCTCTCCCTCCGCGCAGGCCCTGGCCACCGGACGCACGGGCATGGTGGCGCTGATCCTGCCGGACTTCGACGAGTGGTACCCCTCGGCAGTGCTGGAGGGCGCCCAGCGTCGCTTGCAGTCCAAGGGGTTCACGACGCTGGTGCATTCGGTGGACTACCTGCGGGGCAAACCCCACCTCGACCTCGACGTGGGTCCGTTGCGGAGGCGGGTCGACGGCGTCCTGGTCATCTCCCTGCCCCTGGTGGGCTCCGAGATCGTGAGTGTGCAGAGCCTGGGCGTGCCGGTGGTGCTGGTGGGCAATGCGAACCCGCCCCTGGCCTCCATCAGTGTCGACGATGTCGAGATCGGTCTGATCGCCACCCAGCACCTGCTGGAGCTGGGGCACACGGTCATCGGGCACATCACCGGCGCCCTGGACGAGGTCGCCCCCTCGATGCCCGCCGGGGCGCGTCTGGAGGGTTGGCGCCAGGCAATGCTGGAGGCGGGCCAGGACCCCGATCCCGACCTGGTCGAGCACTCCTACTTCGACATCGGGGGCGGCCACGACGCCATGATGGAGTTGCTCAACCGTCGCCCCGACGTGACCGCGGTCTTCGCCGCGGCGGACTGCATCGCGGCGGGAGCGATCCGCGCCCTGGAGGAACGCGGGCTCGGGGTCCCCGGTGACGTCTCGGTGATCGGCGTCGACGGGGAGTACCCTGCCGAGCTGCTGCCCCTGACCACCGTCGTCCAGGACCCGGGGCTGCAGGGCCGCATGGGTGCGGACTCCTTGGCCCGTATGATCTCCGGTGGTGCCGTCTCGGGGACGCAGTGGGTCCACGGCAGTCTTCGGCCCGGGCACACCACGTCCGTGCCACGCTGAGAGTCGATCCCCCCGGGGTCCCACCACCACCCACGCCACAGGGTCATGACCTGCAGTGCAGCAGGACCCGCGCTGTTACCCAATTGAGACGGTCCGCGCTTGACCCTTCGTCTGCAAACGCTTACATTCGGTGTCGAGCGCCACGTGTCCCACGTGATGCGCCAGCACAAGGAAGTGATGGAGGCACAATGCGAACGTCCAAGCGCACAGTCACTGTGGTGGGTGCATCCCTGGCCGCAGCAGCCATGGTCCTGACAGCCTGCGGCGGGGGTGGTGGAGACCAGTCCGGGGAGTCGGGCACCTCAGGTGGGGGTGCGGCCAAGGGCTTCGAGGGCAAGGGGCCCTTCACATACGTCCAGGGCAAGGACAATGCCGGGACCATCCAGCCGATGCTCGACCAGTGGAACGAGGCCCACCCCGACGAGAAGGTCACCATGATCGAGCTCTCCACCGAGGCCGATCAGCAGCGTCAGGCCATGATCAACAACGCCCAGACCAAGTCCGACGCCTACTGCGTCATGTCGGTGGACAACATCTGGGTGCCGGAGTTCGCCGCACGCGGGTGGATCGACGAGATCCCCGAGTCGGAGTTCCCCAAGGAGAAGTTCCTCGCCCCCGTGTGGGAGACCGGAACCTACCGCGACAAGGTCTTCGCCATCCCCGCCTCCTCCGACGGTGGTCTGCTCTACTACCGCAAGGACATCCTGGCCAAGGCCGGTGTCACCGAGGCACCGACGAGCTGGGAGGACATGGAGGCGGCCTGGGAGAAGGTCAAGGCCCTCCCCGAGTACGCGAGCATCGGTGGCTACGCCGGCCAGTTCTACAAGTACGAGGGCTTCACCGTGAACGCCGCGGAGGCGATCAACACTGCCGGAGGTGTCTTCCTGGACGCCGACCTCAAGCCCGCCGCGTCCTCGCCCGAGGCGGAGAAGGGACTGCAGCGCCTGGTCGACGGCTTCGACTCCGGTTTCATCCCCCAGGAGGCGTTGACGTACAAGGAGGAGGAGGGCCGTGCGGCGTTCGAGGCCGGACGCGTGCTCTTCTACCGCAACTGGCCGTACCAGTACTCCCTGACCCAGAAGGCCATCGGTGACGATGCCTTCGGCTTCACCGCCCTCCCCTCGGTCGACGGCAAGCCCGGGGTGTCCTCCCTGGGTGGCCACAACCTCGGCATCTCCAGCTACTGCCAGAACAAGGCCAGTGCCCTGGAGTTCGTCAAGTGGTACACCGACGGTCCCCAGCAGCAGCTCCAGCTGAAGGAGGCCTCCCTGGCCCCCGCATGGACGGAGCTCTACGAGGACGAGGCCAACATCAAGGACTTCCCGTACCTCCCGGCCCTCGAGGAGTCCATCAAGAACGCCGTGCCTCGCCCCCGCGCGGTTCAGTACGGCGACACCACCGCGGCCATCCAGGACTCGCTGTGGCCGGTCCTCCAGGGCCAGACGACACCCGCCGACGCCCTGAAGGCGCTGGACGAGAAGCTCGGCGCCCTCGGAACGGGCAACTGATCCCGATCCGCTGGAGGTGGGGCGCCGTGCACCTGTGCACGTCGCGCGGCGCCCCACCCACGGGTGACTGAAAGGAAGCGAGTGTCGTGTCAACTTCACCTGCTGTGGCGGCCCTGAAGCCCCACGAGAGGCACGGATTCTCCAAGCGTGTGGCCCAGGAACACCGCACCGGTGTCCTGCTGGTCCTCCCCACGGTCCTGGTCATCGTGGTGGTCATCGTCTTCCCCGTCCTGATGGCGATCAGGGACTCCTTCTTCGGAGTCGCGGGGATGAACGACGATGGTTTCTACTCAGACACACCGCCGTTCGTCTGGTTCGACAACTACGCGACGATCTTCACCTCCAACGGTGCCCGGTTCTGGAACGCTGCCTGGAACACCACCCTCTTCGGGGTCGTGACCGTGGTCGTGGAGACCTTCCTGGGTGTGATCATGGCCCTGATCATGCACAAGGCGATGCGTGGCCGAGGAGTCGTGCGCGCTGCGATCCTCATTCCCTGGGCCGTCCCCACCGCGGTGTCCGCCGTGTTGTGGAAGTGGATCTTCGACGCGCACGGTGCCGCCAACGCCCTGCTGGGCACCCAGATCCTGTGGTCGGCGGGAGACTGGTCGGCCAAGTTCGCCGTCATCATCGCCGACGTCTGGAAGACCGCTCCCTTCATCGGACTGCTGACCCTGGCAGGACTCCAGGTCATCCCCGACGAGGTGTACGAGGCCGCGAAGATCGACGGCGCCGGCGTGTGGAAGCGCTTCACGCAGATCACCCTGCCGCTGGTCAAGCCGGCACTGGTCGTCGCCGTCCTCTTCCGTTCCCTGGACGCGCTGAGGATGTACGACCTGCCCTACATCCTCATCGGCGCGCGCAAGCCCTCCGTGGAGACCCTGTCGATGCTGGTCCAGGACGAGGCCTCGAACATCCGATACGGATCGGCGGCGGCCTACGCAATGGTCCTGTTCCTCTACATCTTCATCATCGCCTTCGCGTTCATCAAGCTCCTCGGTGCCGACATCATCGGTTCGGGTGACGACTCCGGGAACTCGGGCAAGTTGAGGGTGTTCCGCAGACGGAAGAAGCGACCCACAGGTCACGAGGGCGACGCCACTGCCGCTTCCCCCCAGGAGGTCCTGGCGGCCGAGAGGGCGCTCGCCAAGGACATTGCCGGCAGTGAAGGAGCACGTTCATGAGCGCGAAGTCGGAGTCCCCCAGGCGTCTCATCCTGGGCAATGTCGGTTCGGTGCTCGGTATCGGTCTGATCCTCATCTACTGCCTCGCTCCCTTCTACTGGATGCTGGTCTCCTCCCTGAGGCGACCCCAGGACATCTTCGAGACCAGTTGGTGGCCGGGCGTGGTCTCCTTCGAGAACTTCGGCGCGGTGTTCGACCCCGGCCGCGGATTCGGTCAGGCACTGGTGAACTCCGCGATCGTCTCCCTGGTGACGACGCTGGTGTCCCTGGTGGTCGCCACCTTCGCGGCCTATGCGCTGGCCCGGCTGGAGTTCCCCGGCAAGGGACTCCTGCTGACGCTGGTCATCGCGACCTCGATGTTCCCGCTGGTGGCCATCATCGTGCCGCTCCTGCGCCTGTTCACGGACTGGAACTGGATCAACACCTACCAGGCGCTCATCGTCCCCTACCTCTCCTTCGCCCTGCCGCTGGCGGTGTGGAACCTCAACACCTTCTTCCGCCAGATGCCCCGTGAGCTGGAGCAGGCTGCGATGGTCGACGGGTGCACGCCATGGCAGGCGTTCCGCAAGGTGATCCTGCCGCTGGCGGCACCGGGTATCTTCACCACCGCGATCATCGTCTTCATCAATGCGTGGAACGAGTTCCTCATCGCCTCCACCATGGTGAACAACCCGACCATGCAGACGGCCCCGGTGGCCCTGTCCAAGTTCGGAGGAGCCTCCCAGTTCGAGACCCCCTACGGTTCCCAGATGGCCGCGGGCATCGTCGTGACGATCCCGTTGATCCTGCTGGTGCTCTTCTTCCAGCGTCGGATCGTGGCCGGGTTGGCAGCGGGAGGCGTGAAGTCCTGACACTGTCAGCAGGAGTGTCGTCGTGAGTCGGGACCG
>JAKECL010000370.1 GCA_030460725.1 Propionibacterium sp. | reverse complement strand
CGTCGCACGACCGGTGCGCAGGACGCCTGGTGGACCGTGGACTCCTCCTTCGAGATCCTTCTGGGCTGCGTGCTGGTGCAGAACACGAACTGGCGCAACGTGGAGCGCTCCCTGTCGCTCCTGCGCGCGGCCGGCATCACCTCCCCGGCCCGTCTCCTCGAACTCAACGGCGCCGCCCTCGTCCCCCTGGTCGCCCCCTCGGGATTCCAGAGAGCGAAGGCCCAGACCCTGCGGGCACTGTGTGGGTGGTGGGTCGACGAGGGCGACGTCGAGGCCCTGGAGACCGCAGACCTGTATGCCACCACTCCTCTGCTCCCCCACCTGAGCACCGCCGAGATACGGAAACGTCTGCTGGTGCTGCGCGGCATCGGTCCGGAGACCGCTGACGTCCTCCTGCTCTACCTGCTGGGACGGGGGGTGTTCGTGGCGGACACCTATGCGCGCCGACTCCTCACCCACCTGGGGTGGGACGTGCCGCCGGGATATCACGCCTTCGCCCGGCAGGTGCAGCAGCAGATGGACCTGCCGCTGTCGGGGTGGCAGGAGTTCCATGCGCTCATCGACGAGTTCGCCAAGGTCCATGCCCGCACGCCCGAGGACTGGGCAGCAGGCCCCCTGGCAGGGTGCAGGTTGTCCACCTGAGCATCCCTCCGCCATCCCCTGGGGGCACGGGTCCCAGGTCACCTGACAGGGACCCGTCGAAGTGGGACGATTGCGGGCGTACCAGGAATGACCGGAGGGTGGGTATGCGCGGATTTGCGGTCTTCGACGTCGAGACGACAGGATTCCGGTCCCCCGTCGACCGCATTGTGGAAATCGGAGTGGTGACGCTGGCTCCCGACGGCACGGTCGAGGACGAGTGGGAGACCTTGGTGAACCCCGGACGTGACATCGGTGCCACACACGTCCATGGCATCCGCGCAGGGGATGTCCTGGGGGCACCACACTTCGCCGACATCGCCGACGACCTCGAGGGCATCCTGGTCGACCGTGCACTGGTCGCCCACAATGCCTCCTTCGACGTGCGTTTCCTCAGCTCGGAGATGGTGGAGACCGGGCGCATGTCAATCGGCGCCACCCCGCCCTCGATCTGCACGATGCGCAACTCCCGATACTTCCTGCAGACGTCCAGCGCGAAACTGAAGGACTGTTGCACGGCTGCCGGTATCGACCTGCGCAATGCGCACTCGGCCCTGGGGGATGCCCGCGCCACGGGCGAGCTCATGCGCTTCTACCTGGACCGTGCCGGGAGCAGCGCGCCCTGGCAGGGCATCACCGACCAGGTCGACGCCTTCCACGGGTGGGTTCGTCCGGACACACCCAACCCCCACTGTCGGCGTTGGACCCGCAAGGACAGCTCCGAGGCGCGCGATGCGGGAGGCCAGTGGATCTCCCGCATCACCGGGACGCGCCCCGACACTGCAGACCGGGAGGCGAAGGAGTACTTCTCCCTCCTGGACCGCGTCCTCCTGGACCGGGAGCTCAGCCAGTGGGAGCAGGCGGAACTCCTGGGCTTCGCCCGGCGCAACGGCCTCTCACGCCAAGCGTTGGAGGACCTCCACCTGCGCTATCTCACCCAACTCGCACGCGCAGCCTGGGCAGATGGCGTACTGGAGGAGGCCGAGGTCCAGGAGGTCGCCCGGACAGCCACCCTGCTGGGGGTCCCCGCAGAGCTCGGCTCCGAACTCCTCTCCCACGACCGCGCAGGTGCCCAGGAGGTGAGCGTCTCCGGGGTCGCCCCGGCTGATGCTCCTCGTCCCTCGATCTCCCCCTCGCCCCTGGTCCTGCGCCCCGGAGACCGGGTGGTCGTCACCGGGCCCCGGCTGCTGGAACGCGAGGAGTGGCGCGAGCAACTGCTGCGCCTGGGGCTGGAACCCGGTGGAATCTGCAAGAAGGCGAGGCTCCTGGTGGCCGGCGATCCCGACTCCCTGTCGGGAAAGGCCCGAAAGGCCCGGGAGTACGGAATCCCGATCGTCACCGAGGAGGCGGGCTTGCGCCTGCTCGCACAGATGGACACCGCAGGGAACCGACGGCCCCTGGACGCCACCACTGGGCACTGACCCACAACCGCGGGCGGCGTCTGCCCGAGCGGCCCTTCCCGGGTCTGTTCCCTCCTCACCCCCCCTCGTGTCCCGGCGTGCCGGCCGACTCCCCGCGCTGGTCACTCGGCACCTGGGCACCGCTCGACCTGCCACAATGGGGGACGAGGAGGAACTCATGGCAGTTCTTGACGTGCACTTCTATTCCGACGCGCTCCGGGTCTCCACTGCGATGACGGTGATCCTGCCGCAGAGACCTCGCACGGAGATCGGTGTTGCAGGACCCCCGAACCCTGACGGGAGTGCAGGTGCCGGCGTCGAGTCCAGGGAACCACCGCTGCTCTACCTGCTCCACGGTCTCTCCGATGACGAGTCCATCTGGTTGAGGCGCACCTCCATCGATCGCTACGCAGCGCTCAGCGGTCTGGCCGTGGTGATGCCGCGCGCCGAACGCAGTTTCTACCAGGATGAGGTCCACGGCAGCGCCTACTGGACGTTCCTCCACGAGGAACTTCCCGAGGTCGTCCACAGTTTCTTCCACCTCTCACGGCGCCGTGAGGACACGTTCGTGGCTGGTCTGTCCATGGGCGGATATGGCGCCATGCGCTGGGCCCTGGCCGAACGCTGGCGCTTCGCGGCGGCAGCCTCGCTGTCGGGTGCA
>JAKECL010000369.1 GCA_030460725.1 Propionibacterium sp. | reverse complement strand
CGCCCGCCTCGCGGTCCTGGTGGGTGAGGCTCCGGATCGCATCCAGACGTGAGGCTGCATTGAGTTCGTCCACCGCCAAGGAGACGGACTCGTCGGCGGTGATCCACTCCTCCTGGGCGGCCTCCTTCTCCCGGGCCCACTCATGGAGTGCCTCAGGCGTGAGCGTGCGGTCCAATCGCTGGCGGGCAGCCTGCACGTCGAAGGTGGCCGCAGGCCACGTGGGATCAATCTCGGCCAGGGTGCGTGTGAGGATCTCCGTGACCGCCAGACGGGAGTACCACTTCCGGTCAGCGGGGATGACGTACCAAGGAGCGATCTCCGTGGACGTGCGGGAGATGACCTCCCCGTATGCCGCCTGGTAGTGCACCCAGTCGTCACGCGTGTCCAGGTCGTTGGTGGAGAACTTCCAGTGCTTGTCCGAGCGGTCCAGACGCTCCCTCAGTCGCAGCCCCTGTTCCTCGTAGGAGACCATCAGGCAGATCTTGACGATCCGCATGCCTGCCCGTGTCGCCGCGAGCTCCATCTCGTAGATGTCGCGGTAGCGGCGGTTGAGTTCCTCGGTGTCCACCACCCACGACTCGCCGTGCTCGTCCGTGCGCCCTGTCAGTGCCTGGGCCGTGGGCACCAGAAGGTCCTCGTAGTGGGAGCGGTCGAAGACCCCGATGTGGCCGGGGCGCGGCAGGCGGGGACGGATGCGCCACAGGAAGTCATGACGGCGTTCCTCCGGGGAAGGGGCCTTGAAGGCAGCCAGCTGGACGCCTTGCGGATCGACCTGGCCGATGACGTGGCGCACGATCCCGCCCTTGCCCGCCGTGTCCAGCCCCTGCAGGATCAGGAGCACGGAGTCGGTGGCACCGCCCCGGGAGGAGGCATAGAGGCGTTCCTGCAACTGGGAGAGAAGTCCCGAGCGTGTGGCGGTCCACTTCTGCCCGGCCTTGCGGCCCAGGTCCCAGCCAGGGGTGGCGTCACGCGGGAGGTCCGCCAGGTCGAACCCGGCGCCCACCCGCAGCAACTCGCGAGGGTCCCGTGTCCACCCGCCGGTCACGCCATTGGGCACCACCTTCCGCCCTCCCTGTGAGCCCTTCCCCTTGCCGTCCTTCTTCCGCTTCGCCGCTCCCGCGAGTGTCTCCGTGCGTTCGCGACGCGCCCTGGTCCCCGCCGCGCGTGAACGTTCGATGGCGGCAGCCCGTGCCTCTGCCTCCGCCTGAGCCTTCTTCAGCTGCTTCTTCCTGCCCATGTCACACCCCGTCCTCGCCCGTGTCGGCGCCGCCCTCGTCCGTGGTCGTGCGCCAGCTTGCCTGCCCCCTGCGGGGCGATGACCACCCAGCTCCCCACGGTAGTTCTATTGCGCAGGTCACGTCCGGTGGAGCGCCCATCTGGGACTGGAGGCACTGTCTGTGGCCGCCGCCACGGCCTAGTCTGGAGGAGTCGTGTCCGACGGATGGGCCGTCGGACGAGGAAGCGGCGCACCCCATGCGTCGCAGGAACACCACACAAGGAGTTGCTTCTCATGGCAGATCCCCGCATCGTCACCGTCACCGGTGCCGCCGGCAACATCGGGTACGCCCTCCTCTTCCGCATCGCTTCGGGCCAGCTCTTCGGACCTGACGTTCCCGTCAAGCTGAACCTGCTGGAGATCCCCCAGGCCGTGCACGCCGCAGAGGGCACCGCAATGGAGCTCGACGACTGCGCCTTCCCGCTGCTGGCCGGGGTCGACATCTACGACGATGCGACCAAGGCCTTCCAGGGCACCAACGTCGCCTACCTGGTCGGGGCACGCCCCCGTTCCAAGGGTATGGAGCGCGCTGACCTCCTGGAGGCCAATGCCGGGATCTTCGGACCCCAGGGTGCGGCCATCAACGCAGGCGCCGCCGATGACGTGCGCGTCCTGGTGGTCGGCAACCCGGCCAACACCAACGCCGTCATCGCCCAGAACGCCGCCCCCGACGTTCCGGCCACCCGCTTCACCTCAATGATGCGCCTGGACCACAACCGCGCGCTGTCCCAGCTGGCCCACAAGACCGGTACCCACGTCGCCGACATCAAGGAGATCGTCGTGTGGGGCAACCACTCCGCCGACCAGTACCCGGACGTCTCCTACGCGAGCGTGGCAGGCAAGCCCGCGGTGGACCTGGTGGACGAGAAGTGGCTGGCCGAGGAGTTCCGCCCGACCGTCGCCAAGCGCGGCGCGGCCATCATCGCCGCCCGTGGCGCCTCCTCCGCGGCTTCTGCCGCCAATGCGGCCATCGATCACGTCCACACCTGGATCTTCGGCACGCCCGAGGATGAGTTCGTGACCGCCGGTGTCTACTCCGACGGCACCCACTACGGCGTCCCCGCCGGTCTCTCCTTCGGGTTCCCCGTCAAGGCGGTGGACGGCGAGTACGTCGTCGTCGACGGCCTGGAGATCTCCGAGGGCACGCGCGCGGGCATCGACCACAACATCAAGGCGCTCCAGGAGGAGTACGAGGCCGTCAAGGCCCTCGGCTTCATCAAGTGAGCTGAAGCGGGTCCACCCTCCGGGGCGGTCCCGCACCGTGGTCCCACGGTGCCTTCTCCCTCGCGGGCGGACGAGGGCAGGGTCATCGTGACCGGGGCCGGTCGGGTTCTCCCGACCGGCCCTTCCTCGTGTGCGGCTGTGCTCTGTTCGCCCTCGCCCGCTCTGTCACCGGTGGTCTGCGCTCCCTCCAACCCCCTCCG
>JAKECL010000368.1 GCA_030460725.1 Propionibacterium sp. | reverse complement strand
CCAGGACCGCCCCGCGGGGACGCTCATCAGACTCGCCGAAGGTGCGCTTCCCCCGACCCAGGACCGCCCCCCCGAGGTCCGCCACCGCCACCGCCACGGAGCGTCTGCCGATGTCTGCACCCACCACGTGGGCGCGGGCGACGTTGAAGGTGAAACGCAACGCCTGGCGTCCCGGTGAGGCGGCGGCCGTGGGGGTCACCCCGAGCAACCACCCACTGCGGGTGAGGTCCCGGCACACGTCCAGCACGGTGGCCCGCGTCAGTCCGGTGGCGGCCATCAGATCGGTGGCCGTGAACTCCTGGTGCGACCCCCACACGGTGGTGAGCAGGGCGGACCTGTTGAGTTGCCTCATGCGCCGCGGCGTGGTTGCCACGGGTGGTGGTGCAACGGCACCGGTGCCGTTCGGCTGCGTCATTGACATGGCATCCAGTCTCCCCTACTTTTAGATTCACACTCTATATTGAGAGTCCGAATATTCGGAGGTCGAGGAGGACACGGTGCCCCACACAGGCAGGTTCGGAATCGGGGTCGTCGCTGCAGCGGCCCTCGCACTCGCGCCGTTGGCAGGGTGCAGCGCCTCGCCAGGGGTGACGACCATTGTGCTCAACATCAACAAGCCGCCTGCGCTCTTCGCGCAGACCATCAGCGAGTTCGAGGCGCAGAATCCCGACATCCGCGTACTGGTGGACCCCAATGACTCGAACTTCATCCCGAGCCTGGTTCGCGACAACCCACCCGACCTGCGCATCGCGGGGTGGGCCTCCGCAGAGACGGTCCTCGCCCAGCGTGGTGTCTTCACCGATCTGTCCGACACGGATGCCGCCTCCCGCATGCCCGAGGCCTCCCTGGACCTGGTGCGTCAGTGGGGAGGCGGCGACGGCAAGCTCGACGCGCTCCCCTTCTCCCTGCTGGGAGCCGGTGTCATCTACAACAAGGACATCTTCGCCGAACAGGACCTCTCCGTGCCCAAGACCTGGGACGAGTTCGTCACCCTGTGCGAGACCCTGAAGTCGCGCGGCATCACCCCCGTCTACGGGACGTTCCGCGAGCCGTGGACCACGGACATGCCCATCGACTACTCCGTCGGGGACTTCTCCCAGACCTACGCACAGCTGCGCACCGAGGGCCCGACACTCACCGCCGACTCCCCCGCCTCCTTCCAGAACACCATCAAGGACAAGCTGGACAAGGCGAAGTTCATCTTCGACCAGACACAGGCGGATGCGAACAGCCGCAACTACCCCGACGGCAATGTCGCCTTCGCCAACGGTGAGGCCGCCATGTACTTCCAGGGCCCCTGGGCACTCTCGGAGCTGAAGAATGCCAACCCGGACGTCAACGTCGGCACCTTCCCCCTCCCCCTCACCGACGACCCCTCCGACACGGCGGCACGCATCGTCTTGGACCTGGTGGTCTCCATCCCCTCCGGTGCGAAGCACCCCCAGGAGGCACGCCGCTTCCTGGACTTCCTCTACCAGCCCGAGGTCAACGCGAAGTACAACGACGACAATGCGGCGTTCTCACCCCTGGAGGAGGTCGCGCCCCCCGATGACCCCCGCATCGCGGGCCTCGTCCCCTACATCCAGGACCAGCGCTTCTACCTGGGTATGAGCGCCTACTTCGGAGCCATCCCCAAGTCGAACTACTTCCAGGAGTTCGCCCTGAACCGCGACGCGGAAGCCATGACCAGTGCCCTCACCGAGGAATGGCAGCGACAGGCCTGGCGCGACAAGATGCGCGGCATCAACTGAAGGAAGCAGACATGAGCACACCGAGCACCTCCCTGATGTCCACGCCGTCCGCGACCCCCGCAGGCACGCCCTCGTCCGCGGATCCCACGACCCACGCCCTGCGCCACAGCGGCACCCAGCGGGACTGGGCCTACCCCCCTGATGGTCTTCCCGGCCGTCTTCCTCTTCACCGTCTTCCTCATCATTCCCACGCTGGTGGGTGTCTTCTTCAGCTTCACCAGCTACGGCGGCTTCGGCGAGTGGCACTTCGTGGGGCTGGGCAACTACATCGCCCTGTTCAACGACCCGAACATCTGGGCGCCCTACGGCTTCACCTTCTTCCTGGCCATCGTCTCCGTGGTCCTGGTCAATGTGCTGGCCATGGGGATCGCCCTGGGTCTGAACGCCAACATCAAGTGGCGCACCCCCATCCGCACAATCTTCTTCGTGCCCATGGTCCTCTCCGCACTGGTCGTCGCCTACGTCTTCACCTTCCTGTTCAACAACACGCTGCCACTGATCGCCCAGCGCACCGGGATCAGTTCACTGGCGACGACACTGCTGGCAGACAGCTCAACAGCGTGGATCCCGATCGTCTTCGTGACTGCGTGGACCTCGATCCCCGGCACCACGCTGATCTACCTGGCCGGCCTCCAGGCCGTGCCCAAGGAGCTCTACGAGGCAGCAAGCGTCGACGGGGCCAGCACCTGGCGCCAGTTCCGTTCGATCACGATGCCGTTGATGGCCGCCTACCTCGTCATCAACATCATCCTCGGGTTCCGCGGATACCTCAGCGCCTACGACATCATCGTGGCCATGACGGCCGGAGGCCCCGGAATCTCCACCATGACGGTCTCCATGCGGATCATGGGTGGCCTCAACGGCGGCGACTTCGCCTACCAGGCGGCCAACTCCTTGGTCTTCTTCCTCATCACCCTGGCGATCTCGCTGGTCCAGCTGCGCGTCAGCAGGAAGGGAATGACACTGTGAG
>JAKECL010000011.1 GCA_030460725.1 Propionibacterium sp. | reverse complement strand
GGAGCGACCTCCAGGCACGCGCCGCACTCGAAGCAGGCGGCGAACTCGACACTGATGGTGCCGTCAGGGTTCTCGCCGTACACGCGCGCAGGGCAGACTGCGCGCAGGATCGCCAGGGCGCCGGTGCGCCGGGCCACCTCCTGGTTGACGTGGATGTGGGAGTTCCCCTCATCCGTCTCGTAGTGGTTGAGCGCCTCACGCTCGGTGACTGTCAACGCCTTCACAGTGCCTTCACCCCTGCCAGTGCATCGGAGACGAGCTCCCTCATCTTCACGGGAGAGTTCTTGAGTGCCCGTCGGGCCGTCGTCAGCAGATGCTCCCGGGGGGCGGTGTCGAGATCGAAGGCCCGGTGGAGAACGTCCGCGAGCAGCGGCCCGTACTCCGTGTACATCCGCGGGCGCTCCAGGAAGGCAGGCGCCTTGGCATAGGTCCGCATGTCGGCACCGACGAAGGAGGAGTCCAGGAGCTGGCGGTAGCGCGCCAGGGCCTGGGCGGAGACATCGTCCTTGTCCAGGGCCTCCCCGATGGCTCGTGCCGCGCAACGGCCCGAGCCGATGGCCAGGTCCATCCCGCGCACGGTGAGCCCCGTGTTCAGGGTGAGGCCCGCCGCGTCCCCCACGATGACGTATCCGTCGCCGTGGATCTCGCCCACCATGGCCAGACCGCCCTCATTGACGAGGTGCGATCCGTACTCGACCATCTCCCCGCCCTCCAGGAAGGGCGCGATCGCCGGGTGCGCGAGGAAGGACTCGAAGAGGGACACCGCATCCTGGTGGCGCGCGAGGAGGTCGTCCAGACGCAGGACGAGGCCGATGGAGACGGAGTCCTTGTTCGTGTACATGAATCCGCCGCCCCCCACCCCCTGCGTGCATTCGCCGACCAGGGCGTGGGCCGCACCATGGGTGGCATCGACCCCGAAACGGTCCTGCAGGACCTGTTCGTCGAGCTGGATGACCGCCTTGACGCCCACTGCCTGCTCATTGGTGCGCGGCTTCGTGCGCAGGCCCGCCTGGCGGGCGAGGAAGGAGTTCACACCGTCGGCGAGGACGACCACGCGGGCATGCAACTCGTCCTCTCCTGCGCGCACACCCACCACGCGGGTCGACCCCTCGGGGGTCTTCTCGGTGAGGAGTTCATCGACCTTGACCCCGGGCATGAGGAAGGCGCCCTCCGCCTCGGCCTGTTCAGCCAGCCACGCGTCGAACTTCGCACGCAGGACCGTCACGGCGTTGACCGGTTCCCCCAGGGCAGGGTCGACCGCGTCCACCGCGACCTTCCCGGTTTCGGTGAGGAAGATGATGACATTGCGGGTGATGATCCGCTCCACCGGGGCCTCATCCAGCCATCCCGGGAAGACGCTGTCGAGCACACGCCCGTAGAGCACGCCTCCCGAGAGGTTCTTGGACCCGGGCGTCTCACCACGTTCGATGAGGACGACCTGGCGCCCGGCGCGTGCCAGGAGCGCAGCCGCCACGGATCCGGCGGGTCCTGCTCCCACGACGATGACGTCGAAGTCGACGTCCTCCTCTTCCGACATCGTTCAGCCCTTCAGTGCCGCGGTGAGTGCGGGGACGACCTGGTAGAGGTCGCCGACCACGCCGAAGTCGCTCTGGGTGAAGACGGGAGCGTCCTTGTCGGTGTTCACGGCCACGACCGTGTGCGCGCCCTTCATCCCGCTCATGTGCTGGAGTTGTCCGGAGATGCCGAGCGCGATGTAGAGCTCCGGGGCGACATGGGCGCCGGAGACCCCGACGTAGCGGTCCTTCGCGAACCAGTCAACCCCCTCGGCCAGCGGACGCGAGCAGGCGACCTCCGCGCCCAGTGCGTCAGCGAGTTCCTGGGCGAGGGCGAGGTCCTCGCGGGCCTTCACGCCGCGACCCACCGCGACGATCCGCTTGGCTGCGCCCAGGTCCACGTGCTCCTGGGGGGCGACGGCCCTCTCCACGACCGTAATCGGCAGCGTCTCCCCCTCCACGGCCGTGATCTGCGCGGCCTCTCCCGAGGGCTGGACGGCGCTGCCCGCATCGGCGAGCGCCACGACCGGGGAGGACCACACCTCGTTGGACTCCGCGATCCCGCCGAACAGGGCCCGCGTGATCCGCAGACCCGCGTCCTCGGCCTCCACGGAGGCCACGGCCGGCAGGAGCTCTGCACCCGTGCGGGCGGCGACTGCTCCCAGCAGCGCCTTGACCTCGGAGGAGGTCCCGCCCAGGACGAGCCTCGGCTGCTCACTCTCGGCGAGGTCGGCCACCAGGGTGGAGGCTGCCTCCGCCGGGGTGGAGTCCCCGAGTTCCACCCACCGCACGGTATCGACCCCCGATGCGGCGACCGCTTCCGCGGTGGCGCGCTCACCCACGACCACGGCCTCCACGGGCAGGCCCGCATCCTTGGCCATTCCGACCAGTCCCGACACCTGGGGTGTCGTCGTCACGATCCATGAAACGCTGCTCATCTGTCCTCACTCCTCAAAGTTCTGATGTGTACCGGCCGACGGGTCAGAGGGTCCCTGCGCTGCGCAGGGCACCGACCAACTCGGTTGCGGCGGAGGCGGGATCGCTGCCGTCGATCACCACGCCGCGACGCGCCGCAGTGTGGACCGGGCTGGCGCTCGCCTGTGCCGGTGACGGGGCCGCCTCCAGGCCCAGGTCCGCGTAGGCCACGTTCTCCGAGGGCTTCTTCCCCGCCTGGAGGATGTCCTTCATGCCCGGGACCCGTGCCACGACGGCGTCTGCGGCGGCGCACAGCACTGCCGGTGCCGGGACGAGGAGGGTCTCGGAGCCGCTGGGAAGGCTGCGCGTGACGCGCAGCGCGCCGTCCTGGGGGGTCACGGAGGTCACCTGGGTGACCACCGGCCATCCCAGCTCTCCCGCCAACACGCTCGGCACGACACCGGCGGCGACATCGACCGAGGCATCGCCGGCGAGGACGACGTCGACGTCACCGATGCGCGAGACCAGGGCCGCCAGTGCGCGCCCGGTGGCCAGCGGGCCGCGGGCATCCTCGGGAGCGTCGCCCACCAGGACTGCGCGGTCGAGGCCGCGTGAGAGAGCGCCCTTCTTGGCCAGGGAGGACACGACGGCGGGCCCGCCCACCGACACGCCGACCACCTCGGCGCCGGACTCGTCGGCGAGGCGACGACCGAGCTCCGCCGCCACTGCGTCGTACTCGCCGAAGGAAGCCTTCGCACGCGACCAGTCCACGGAGCCGTCGGCCCCCACCGAGGCATCCTGCGGGCTCGCTGCCCACTTGTACGCCACCACGATCTTCATTGCTTCTCTCCTCTGCAACAGTCAGGACGGCCGCGGACGCGCTGTCCGCAGACCTGCGACGAGGTCGACCTCGTCAATGGGTGGGGGCGGCAGCCCTCACTTGGAGTGCTCGCGCACGATCTGGCGTCCGACGATGTGGACCATGATCTCGTCGGTGCCGCCACCGAAGCGGTGGCCGCGGGCGTCGCGCCACAGGCGCTCGATGCGCACGCCCTCCGTCACTCCGATGCCGCCGTGGATCTGCAGTGCGTCGTCGCAGACCTCGAAGGCGGAGATCGAGCAGTAGCGCTTGCACATGGCTGCCTGGATGCGGTCCAGCCTGCCGGTGTCCACCATCCACGCGGATCGCTGGATGAAGTTGCGCATGTTCTCCAGCTTGATCGCCATGTCGGTGAGCTTGAGTTGGATCTGCTGGAAGTTGCCGATCGGCTGGCCGAACTGGACGCGCTTGGCGGCGTAGTCTGCGGCGTCGTTGAAGGCGGCCTCGGCCAGTCCCAGGGACTGGGTGGCCGTCATGATGCGCTCGACCTCGAAGTTCTTCATGAGCTGGACGAAGCCGTTGCCCTTGACCCCGACCAGGCAGGACTCCGGGACGGTGACGTCGTTGTAGAAGATTTCCGAGGAGTCCGCGGTGTGCCAGCACATCTTGAGGATGGGCGAGTACTCGATTCCGGGGGTGTCGGTGGGCACCAGGTACATCGAGATCGCGTGGCGCGGGTCCTCGGCATCAGGGTTGCGGGCCATGGTGAGCAGGAACTTCGCGTCCACGGCGTTGGTGACCAGGGTCTTCGTACCGTTGAAGGTGACCATCCCGTCGTGGTGGACGGCGGTCATCTTCATCGAGGAGGTGTCCGAGCCCGCGCCCGGTTCGGTGAACCCGAGGGCGAAGGGGACGCCCCCCTCGGCGAGGACGCCCAGGACGGCCTGCTTCTGCTCCTCGGAGCCGAACTCGAGGATGTCCTTCACCTGGAGGATCTCGGTGGAGTACCCGAGGTTGAGGCCCTGGCGGGCGACGCGCTCGGCGACCATGCACAGGGTCTGGATGTCGGTGGGGGTGCCGCCGTACTCCTCGGGGTAGCCCAGGGTGAGGAACCCTGCCTCGTGCATGGCCTTCTTGAAGGCCACGGGCTGCTTGTGCTCGCGCTCGCACTCGGCGATGTAGGACTCGGAGCACTCACGCTCGAGCAGCTCATCGAGTGCATCCATGAGGAGTTCCTGCTCCTCGGTCATCTGGAAGTCCACGTTCGTCTTCCCTTTCTGTCTGTGATCTCGTCGTGTCGTGAATGTGGTGTCGGCCGCCACGGGCCCTGGTCCCCTGCCGTGCGGGGTCTCACCCCTGCGGGTTCGCCCGCAGGCGGGTGGGGAGGCGCGCAGCCAGCGCCACGAGGGCGCGACGGTCGACCTTCCCGGTCTGTCCGGTGCGGGGCAGTGCGTCGATGACGACCAGCGCACGGGGAAGCTTGTAGCGGGAGATGCGCAGCGCCAGGTACTCGCGTGCCACCTCCAGGGACGGCGGCTCCTGGTCCGGTGGGGCGACCACGAACACCAGGGGCGTCTCCCCCCACTGCTCATCCGGCACGCCGATGACTGCGCACTCCCCGACCCCGGAGCATCCCGAGAGGGCGCATTCGATCTCCGCGGGGTAGATGTTCTCCCCGCCGGAGATGATCCGGTCGGAGCTGCGACCCGTGATCGAGAGGTTCCCGCCCTCGTCGATCTCGGCGACGTCACCGGTGTCGAACCAGCCCTGCGGGGCGACGCCGAGGGGGAGCACCTCCCCGAGGACCCAGTAGCCCTGGGCGATGCTCTCGCCGCGCACCTGGAGGTTTCCCGGGGTGTTCGCACCCACCGGGTTGCCCTCGGCGTCCTCGAGGCGGATCTCGACGTGGAGCATGGGGTGCCCCACCGAGTGGGGGAGGGTGGAGATCTGACCGTGGGGCAGCAGTGTGGCGCCCCCGCAGGTCTCGGTCATTCCCCATGAGGGGCACAGCGGCACGCCGCGCCGGGCGTAGGCCTCGATGAGGTCCTGGGAGACCGCCGCACCTCCCACGACGGCGCAGCGCAGGCTGGAGAGGTCGCGGACCGCGAACTCGGGGCTGTGCACCATCTCCGCGTAGATGCGCGGAACGCAGAACATCAGCGTCACGCCGTGGCGCTCGACCTGTCGCAGCGCCTCGTCCTCGTCGAAGTGCCTCTGGATCACCACCGTGCCCCCGGCCACGAGGACCTGGAGGGTGAAGGTCTGGAGCCCACCCACGTGGGCGAAGGGGGTGATCGTCAGGACGGTGTCGTCGGCCCCCACTGACATCTCGTGCTCCCAGTTCTCCCAGGAAGCCTCGATGTTGCGGTAGGTGAGGCACACGCCCTTGGCCCGCCCTGTGGATCCGGATGTGTAGTGGATCATCGCCACGGCTGATTCGTCGAAGGCGACGGGCTGGGGGTCGCGGGTCGCCCGGCGGCAGACCTCGGAGAGCAGCAGCCATCCCGCAGGTGCGGTGACGGGGGCGTCCGAGCGGCTCCCGATGTCGTCGAGGACTCCGCGGAAGGTGGTGCCTCCGGCCGCCTGGGCGTAGGCGGGTGCGGACTCCTCGTCGAAGATGACGACCGCGCACCCGGAGTCCTCCAGGTTGCGTCGCGCCTCCAGGGGGGCGGAGCGGAAGTGGAGGGGGACGAGGACGGCACCCACCTGGGACGTCGCGAGGGCGCAGACGAGGTGCAGTTCGGAGTTGCGTGCCACGACACCGACTCGCGCTCCCGGGGCGATCCCCAGTTCGGCGAGGCAGCGCGCAAGGTGGGCGGTGTGTTCCGCGATCGCTGCACGCGTGTAGGTCCGCCCCTCGCAGATCACGCTGGCCCTCTCGGGCTCCAGGCGCGCCAACTGGCTGACTCGCTCGGCGAAGGACTTCACCACTGTGTGCTCCTTCCTGACGGCTCCCGTGCAGTCAGTGACCGTGGGAGTTCTCCCGAGGTCGAACGCCAAGTTTCTCCTGGCGTCCCCGCACGACCACGACATTACCGACCAATCCGGTCCCTATCCTGCTACTTAGGTCCCGGGTCTCCTCGGGGCGAGCCCTCGACTCGTCATGCACCGAGAGCCGCGTCCTCGCCGAAGGCTCAATGGACGGAGAACCGGGACTGACGGCCCGAATCCAGACCGATTCGGTCCGTATCATGTGTGTCGCGGCATGCACACCCCCGGGGGAGACCCCCGCCGTCATGCCCGCGAGGGGCGAGCACCGCCTGGATGCCCGTCCACATGTCCCCGACAGGAGGTCGTCACGGATGCCGGTCCCCGCACGGCCCCCCTCACCGCCACTCCCATCGACCCCGCACGGGTCGTGACACCTGCGTGGGCGACACCCCTCGCCCACGCCCCATTCTTCCCAGGAACCGCAGCCTGCGCGCTCCCCGCTGAATCTGTGAAAGGAACACTCGACACATGGAAATGACGCCGAAGTACCACCGGTGGGCGATCCTCGTCGCCGCCTGTGCGCTCGTCTTCTGCACGGGCTCGATCTACGCCTTCTCGGTCTTCCGCGACCAGCTGGCCGACCAGATCGGCCTGAGCTCGACCATGACCGCCTACTCCATCAACTCCGCCATCGCCCCGATCCCCATGATCCTGGGCGGCTACTTCGTCGACCACCGCAGGACCCGCTCGATCGCCCTCGTCGGCGGGCTCCTCTACGGTGCAGGATGGCTGCTGGCCGGATTCGTGGCCTCCAGCGGGATCGGCGTCATCTTCGCCTACGGCATCGTGGGAGGCATGGGCCAGGGGCTCGTCTACGCAGCCGCCCTGAACAACACCCTGCGCTTCTTCCCCGACCGTCGCGGGCTGGCATCAGGCCTCATCACCGGCGCCAACGGTGGCGCGACCATCGTGATGGCACCCGTCATCCAGACACTGCTCTCCACCATGGGGCTCTCCTCCATGATGATCGCGATCGGCATCGTCTTCCTCGTGGTGGGCGTGGGCGCATTCCTCGTCATCCGCCAGGCGCCCGCCGACTTCGTGCCCGAGGGATGGACCCCACCGACGGTCGACGGCGTGCGTCCCGCGGCCGCCGTCAACATGCGCTGGAGGGAGATGGTCGCCACCCCGATGTTCTGGCTGATCTTCTTCATCTTCATCTGCGGCGCCTTCTCCGGCGTCATGATCTCCGGCAACGCCTCCCCCATCGCCCAGGGCATGTACAAGTACGCGGCCGCGGAGGCCGCGGTCTTCGTCTCCCTCTACTCCTTCTCCAACCTGGCCGGTCGCCTCATCTGGGGAACCCTCTCCGATCGGATCGGGCGGGTGCGCTCGCTCCAGATCATCTTCGTCATCGCCGCGGCGGGCCTCGCGGTCGTCATGCTGGGCAAGGGTGAGCACCGAGCACTCCCCCTGGCTGCCGGCCTGCTCCTCATCGGCACCTCCTTCGGTGGGATCATGGCCACCATGCCGACCCTCGTCATGGGGCAGTTCGGACCTGCGAACCAGGGCATCAACTATGGGATCGTCTTCGTGGGCTACTCCGTGGCCGCACTCCTCTCACCGCGCATCGGTGCCAGCATCGGCGCTGCGAACGATGGCGACTTCTCCCACGCCTTCGTGATCGCCATCTGCGCGGCGGCACTGGGTGTCGCGCTGGCCTCGACCTACCAGGTGGTGACGCGGCGCAGGCAGGAAGCGCGCCTGGCACAACCGGTCGCATGAGCGACTGAAGGACGACGGGCCCCACGCTGTGCCCACGCTGCCCCGGCTCGGCACTGGCGGCGCGCGGCACCCAGGTGCACCCGTGACCGGCGATGTCCCCCCGGGCCGAGAAGTCCTCTAGGCCGAGGGCAGGACGCCTGCGCGCGGACTGAGCCAGGGTCCCACGACCCCGGCGAGGAGGGCGTCCGCATGCTCGTCCAGGCGAGCCAAGGTCTTGTCCCTCAAGTGGGGAGGGGTGGCCAGGAAGTGCATGAGCATCGCCCCCTCCAGGGCATCGCCCAGAGCCACGACATTGGTCTCAGGCACCAGCGCCCCCTCGCGTTTGGCGCGTTGCAGGATGGTGCGCGTGGACATCACCGCCTGACCGACCGATCCCTGCCAGGCCGCGGACATCGTGTGCGGCGCCGCCTGGTTCTCCACCATCAGGCGGACCAGGGCCAGACCCGCAGTCGTGAAGTAGGCCGAGATCCTCTTGCGGATCGTCTCCCTCATCCTCTCCACGAAGGTGCCGCTTCCCGGCCCCTCGTCGAGGTCGGCGAGGAGTGATTCCGCCGTGGAGAGGGCATCCAGGAGCAGATCCGTCTTGTCGCTCCAGCGCAGGTAGAGCGAGGACTTCCCGACATGGGCGCGCGTGGCGACCTTGCCGAAGGTGAAACCGGACCATCCCTGGGATCCGTAGACCTCGAGAGCCGCTGCGAGCACATTCGCGTCGATGGAGGCGTCACGGGGGCGACCCGGTGCCGTCTTGTCGGCCACCTGCGCCTTCGCAGTGTCAGCCACGTGCTCCTGCACAGGAGACTCCTCCGCTTGTCCAGCCCCGGACTCCACATCCATGCCCACAGGTCTCCTCCCCCGCTCGCCCCGCGGCACAGGATCCACCCCGCCGCAGTGCCCTTGCTCGCCGGCGCCGAGGACCACCTGGTCGCACCGGGGCGGACGGTCATGCCACATTCCCCCGCGGCGCCGGTCGAAGATCGACACTACAGCATGCCACTCGAGCTCCGAAAGGCGCGGTTCCGCCAACTCCCGGACCGCATGAGGCGACATGGGGGACACCGGGACACAGGCCGGCACAGCTGCGAGGGCACTCGGTCAGGCCTCCGTGGGTCGCACCCAGGGGCACACCCGGAGGCACACCCCAGGCCACACCCGCACCAGTGCGACCCGCGGGGTCCCAGGCTCCCGTTCAGCGCTGCAGGTCGCTGCGACCGGAGAGCTCCACGTATATAGGACCAAAGGGGTCCTTTATCTGATTCTCGTGTCCTACAGTGTGGAGCGAGGTGAGTCATCGGACGCCCCGGCACAGGGCAGACATCTGGCCGGTCAGGGAGGACCGAAGGAGGGAAAGCTCCGCAATCAATACGGACTCCGATGGTCCATAGAGGGCGACGGCTGTGGCAGCGCCGCCTGTCGACCCGGTGGCGATGACTCGCAAGCGTTGAGAGAAACCCGAGTGGAGGATGGAATGACTGAAGGTCCATTGAGCGGTGTGAAAGTCGTGGAGCTGGCGAACTTCATCGCGGCTGCGACAGCCGGAAGATTCATGGCCGACCTCGGCGCCGAGGTCATCAAGATCGAGTCGCCGAAGGGGGACCCCCTGCGCTACACGGCGCCCACGGAGGGCCGCCCCCTCGACATGCACGAGAACACGACCTGGGATCTGGAGAACTCCAACAAGAAGATCCTCTCGATCAACACCCGCACGGACGAGGGCCGCCAGGCACTGTTCGAGCTGTTGGACCGGGCGGATGTCCTGATCACGAACTGGCGCGAGCAGAGCCTGGTGCGCCAGGGCCTGGACTACGACACGCTCCACGCGAAGTTCCCCCGCCTGGTCTACGGCATCGTCACCGGATACGGCCAGACGGGACCGGACCGGGACCTGCCGGGATTCGACTTCACCGCCTTCTTCGCCCGCGGTGGCTACCTGGGCACCCTGCGCCAGAGCACGGACCGCCCCTTCAACGTCCTCCCGGGCGCCGGGGACCACAACGTGGGCATGAACCTGGCCGCCGGCATCCTCGCGGCCCTCTTCGGTGCGCGCGCGACCGGGGTCGGGGAGAAGGTGGAGACCTCGCTGTTGGAGACGGCGGTGTTCAACCTCGGAATCCCGATCCAGTCGGCGCAGTACACGGAGATCGGGGCGACCTACCCGATCGATGCACGCGAGTCCGACAGCCCCCTGATCTGCGCCTGGCTGACCAAGGACGGGCGCTACATCCAGACCTGCATGCCCAACTACAACCAGTACTTCAACGGCTTCATCTCCGCGATCGGACACCCCGAGCTCGCGGATGACGAGCGCTACTTCCCCATCCAGAACCTCCAGAAGAACGGCCTCAACACCGAGGTGTACGACCTCATCATGGCGTCCTTCGGTGAGAAGACCGCCGAGGAGTGGAAGCCGATCCTCACCCAGGCCGACATCCCGTTCTCCGTGTGCCAGACCTGCGCCGAGATCCTCGAGGACCCCCAGGTCTGGGCGACCGACAGCCTCTACACGCAGACCTACCCCACGGGCAATGAGCGCACCCTCGTGCGCCTCCCGGTGCGCTTCCAGGAGTACGGCACGCGCGCTCCCCGCCCCGCCTCCGTCATCGGCGGGGACGGACCCGAGGTCCTGCGCGATGTGCTGGGCTACGACGAGGACACCGTGACCCGCCTCCAGGAGGACGGGGCCCTCTACGTGTGGACCGACGCGGACAAGAGCTGAGACCGATGACGATGTGCTTCGCAGGGGTCGACGTGGGGTCCACGACGTCCAAGGCCGTGGTGATCGACCAGGACGGTCAGGTCCTGGCGCGAGCACTGCGCCCCGAGGGCATCGGGTCGACAGCCGGGGAGACCGTGCTGCGTGAAGCCGTGGAGGAGGCCTGCGGGGGTTTCGAGGACGTCGGGTTCATCGTCGCCACCGGGTACGGCCGCAAGATCTTCCCCCACAGTGATCGCCAGGTCAGCGAGCTGTCCTGCCACACCAAGGGCGTCGCCCACGTCGTCCCCGGCGTACGCACCCTCATCGATGTCGGCGGCCAGGACGCGAAGGCGATGTCGATCAACGCCGACGGTGTGATGACCGCCTTCCAGATGAACGACAAGTGCGCTGCCGGCACCGGGCGCTTCCTGGAGGTGATGGCTTCTATCCTCCACGTGGGGATCGGTGACCTGGAGAAGGAGTACTTCGCCTCCACCGCCCCCGTGAAGATCTCCAGCACCTGCACGGTCTTCTCCGAGTCGGAGGTGATCTCCCAGCTGGCCCGAGGCGCGAAACGGGAAGACGTGGTGGCAGGGATCTGCCA
Organism: Propionibacterium sp.; assembly: GCA_030460725.1. Lineage (GTDB taxonomy): Bacteria > Actinomycetota > Actinomycetes > Actinomycetales > Actinomycetaceae > Pauljensenia. The sequence continues at coordinate 3,628 of JAKECL010000011.1, read as the reverse complement.
GTCCGTCGCCTCGCGTTTCGCCGCCCTCGTCTCCCGGGTGGGTGTGGAGCCGAAGGTCTGCATCAGTGGTGGTGTCGCGAAGAACCACGGCGTCCGCGACGCGCTCGCCCGGGACCTCGGGGTCCCCATCGAGGCACCTCCCCACGCCCAGTACATGGGCGCCCTGGGGGCGTCCCTGTATGCCAGGGAATTCGCCAAGAACAAGAGTTGAGGACGGAAATCATGAGTGAGGGTCAGAAGAGACCGAGAAAGCCACTGGATCCGAATTCCGGTCGCGCCAAGATCAACCAGATCACGACCGACCACTATGCCGGGGTGTGGGCAGCGAAGGAGGCCGGGGAGAAGATCGGCTGGTGCGCCAGCAACTTCCCCCAGGAGATCTTCGAGACCCTGGGCATCAAGGTCTGCTACCCGGAGAACCACGCGGCGATGGTCGCTGCACGTGGCGGCGGGGAGCGGGTGTGCACAGTTGCCGAGGGCGAGGGCTACTCCCCCGACGTGTGCGCCTACTCGCGCATCTCGATGGGCATCGCCAATGGCGCCGAGACACCCGAGCAGCCCATCCCGCTGCCCGACTTCCTGCTGTGCTGCAACAACATCTGCAGCGTCATGATGAAGTGGTACGAGAACCTGGCCCACCAGCTGGACATCCCCATGGTCTTCATCGACATCCCGTTCAGCACCGAGTACGACCCCACCGATGAGCAGGTGGCCTACGTGCGGGCCCAGTTCGTCGATGCGATCCACCAGCTGGAGGAGATCACGGGACGCACCTGGGACGAGGACCGTTTCCAGGAGGTCATGAAGATCTCGAACCGCGTGTCCCGAGCCTGGTTGAAGATCGCCGACTACACGAAGTACAAGCCCTCCCCCTACAACGGCTTCGACCTGCTCAACTACATGGCGGCCGCCGTCTTCGCGCGTGGCACGCTCCAGGCCGCCGATGCCTTCGAGACACTGTGCTCGGAGCTGGACACCGCCGTGCGGGAGGGGACGACGACCTTCCGCGGTGAGGAGCAGCACCGCATCCTCTTCGAGGGCATCGCCTGCTGGCCCTACCTCCGGGTGACCAACCAGGGGCTGCGCGACGAGGGCATCAACACCGTGGCCACCATCTACGCCAACGCCTTCGCATTCATCTACGACGACTTCGACGGCATGGTCCGGCGCTACTGCGAGGTCCCCAATGCGGTGAACCTGGAGCGCTCACGCGACCAGCGCATCGGACTGGTCAGGAACCAGCACGCCGACGGCATGCTGGTCCACACCAACCGCTCCTGCAAGATGTGGAGCGGCTTCATGGCCGAGGAGAGTCGCCAGATCGGCGCGGCATGCGACATCCCGGTGGCGTCCTTCGACGGGGACCAGGCCGATCCCCGCAACTTTTCCGAGGCGCAGTACCTCACCCGGGTCCAGGGCCTCGCCGAAGTCATGTCCGAGAGAGAAGGTCAGCATGTCCAGCACTGACGAGGTCTTCGCAGCCGCCCATGAGGCGGCCGCGTCCCCGCGGGCCCGCCTCGACGCCTACCTGGCGCAGGGGCGCACCGTGATCGGCTGCCTGCCGGAGTACACACCTGTGGAGCTCATCCACTCCCTGGGGCTCATCCCCTTCGGTGTCTGGGGTGCGGACCGGGTGGCCACGAAGTCCGCACGCTACTTCCCGACGTTCTACTGCGGTCTGCTCCAGACCGCGCTCGACCTCGGGATCGAGGGCGGGTACGAGGGCCTCACGGCCGTCGTGATCCCCAACCTGTGCGACCAGTTGAAGGCGACGGGGCAGAACTGGAAGTACGCCGTCCCCGACATCCCCTTCATCCCGATGAGCTACCCCCAGAACCGCAGGACGCCGGCAGGACGCGCATTCACCCGCGCCTCGTACCAGAGGGTCATCGACGCACTCGAGAAGCTCACGGGCACCACCTTCGACGAGGGCGCCCTCCAGCACAGTCTCGACGTCTACAACGCACACAACGCGCTGATGCGACGCTTCAGCGAGCTCGCTGCATCCCACGCGGACGTGGTCACGCCCAGTCGGCGCAGCGATGTCTTCAAGTCCGCGTACTTCATGACTCCGGAGGAGCACAGCGCGCTCGTCGCGGAACTGGTGGGTCTGCTGGAGGGGTCGGACTCAGACTCCCCCGCCATCCCGATTGTGACGACGGGAATCCTCGCCGACGCGCCCGGCCTCCTCGACATCCTGGACCGGGAGGGCTTCAGCGTCGTCGCCGACAATGTCGCCCACGAGTCGCGCCAGTACCTGGTCGACGCCACCACCGGTGAGGACGCCCTGGAGAAGCTGGTCGACAAGTACGCCAGCATGGGCAACTGCTCCCTCCTCTTCGACCCCGGCAAGGGTCGTGCCGAGCACCTGGTCGACCTCGTCACCCGGCGCCACGCCAAGGGCGTCGTGTTCGTGATGACGAAGTTCTGCGATCCCGAGGAGTTCGACTACGTGCCCGTCAAGGCCGTGCTCGACGAGAAGGGCATTCCCTCGGTGTCCATCGAGGTCGACCGCCAGATGGACCGTCTCGACCAGGCGGAGATCGCCCTGGAGACCTTCCGGGACCTCGTCGGGGTGTGAGTCGATGAGCGCGTCCTCCCCCTCACAGTGGTCCTGTCGCTACGAGGTCGTCTCCAGCGACACGGTGACGCCGCAGGGCGGCATCCTCCTGGAGGTGGCTGCCCGAATCCCGGAGTGCATGACTCCCGGGGCCACCCTGGAGTTCACCCGGATCGACGGTGAGGGGGTGCGCTCGACGCACCTGGGGCGCTACGTCGGCGCACTGGGAGTGAACTACTGCTACCTGGTGGAGGATGCCGCGAGGTAGCGCATTGACGTCAGCGTCAGCGGGCTCCGGGGAACTCCTCTCCGGAGCCCGCTCCCGTTCTCAGTCCGTCGCCGCGTCCAGGAGCGCCGAACGCAGGGAGGCGACCTCGTAGAGGGCGATACCCGTGGCGACAGCGGCGTTCAGGGACTCCACACGGCCCGAGATCGGGATGGAGACCACCTGGTCGCAGGTCTCGCGCACCAGGCGCGAGAGGCCGGCGCCCTCGGCCCCGGTCACCAGGACCAGTGGTTCGGTGGCCAGGGGCAGGTCACGCACCGAGACGTCGGAACCGCCGTCGAGGCCGACGACGAAGTAGCCCGCCTTGCGGCACTCCTGGAGGGCGCGCACCAGGTTGGTCACGCGGGCGACCGGGACATGGGCGGCTGCACCGGCGGAAACCTTCCACGCCGTGGTCGTCACACCCGCAGACCTGCGCTCGGGGATGAGCACGCCGTCGGCGTTGAACGCCCCGGAGGAGCGCAGCACCGCACCCAGGTTGTGCGGATCGGTGACCTGGTCCAACGCGACCAGCAGGGGTACGTCCACCTGCTGCTGGGCGGAGGCCAGCAGGTCCTCCAGGTCCGTGTACTCGTAGGCGGGCACCTCGATGGCCACGCCCTGGTGTACTGCGCCATCCGTGGCCACGTCCAGGTCTCGGCGTGTGACCTCCAGGATGGGGGCGCCCTGGGCCGCCGCGGCACGCACGACCTCCTCGACACGGTCGTCCCCGATGGAACCCGACACGAAGACGCGCGCCACCGGAACACCCGCGCGCACGGCCTCGGCCACGGGGTTGCGTC
>JAKECL010000367.1 GCA_030460725.1 Propionibacterium sp. | reverse complement strand
CCGATGCGGACTCCCTCAGCGTCCCCGCCCTGCGCGACCTGCTGGGCCGCGACCCCGCGCCTCTCCTCCTCGACGTGCGGGAGTGGGAGGAGCGCGCGCAGGGGGCGATCCCCGGCTCGATGTGGGTCCCGCTCGGGGACATCATGGACGGAACCGGCCTGGACCGACTCCCCCCGGGGGCTGAGATCGTCGTCTACTGCCATGCGGGGGTGCGTTCCGCCCTGGCGCGCGACGTCCTGGAGGAGAGGGGCTGGCCGGGGACACGCGACCTGGCCGGTGGGATCCTCTCCTGGAGCGCTGCCGGACTGGAGACGCCGCCGGCGCGGGAACCACGCCCGTGACTCTCACGGGACGCCTCCACGCCCTCGTCCTGGCCGGCGGGACGGGGCGGCGGCTGGGGGGCGCCTCCAAACCGGACCTCGTCGTGGGGGGCCGCACGCTGCTCGCGTGGACGCTGGCGTCACTGCCCCGGGAGGTCTCGACCGTGGTCGTGGTGGCTCCCCCGGGGGTGGAGGTCCCCGCCGGGGTCCTCCGCACACTGGAGGACCCTCCTCTGGGAGGGCCCGCCTGCGGGGTGGCCGCCGGATGGCGCTCGCTGGAGCAGCGGGGGGTGGACGAGGGCGACACCGTGGCCCTTCTGGCCTGCGATGCCCCGGATTCCGGCCGCGTGCTGCCCGACCTGGTGGGCGCCCTGCGCACGTGCCTCCACTCCCCCGACGGAGGTGAGGAGGTCGCCCTCGCTCAGGTGGAGGGCCGCTGGCAGTTCCTGCCGGGCGTCCTGACGGTGCGCGCACTGGCCTCCGCCTGCCAGGACCTGGCTGGTGAGCGTGACGCATCGATGCGTCGGTTGTACTCGGGTCTGACCCGCGTGGGGGTCCGCGTCGAGGCGGACCTGCTCGCCGACATCGACAACTGGGAGGACCTGCAGCGCTTCACGCGCATCAGGGGGTCCGCAGCGATCCCGTGAGGGCGAGCACGACCTCCTCCCCGGCGCGGGGGGTGTCCTCCCCGATGGCCGGGATGGGGAAGGTCAGCAGGTCGCCGGAGCCGGTGCGACCCACCAGGGCCGGACCCCAGGTCTCCCAGGTCGTTCCCTCCACGACCACGCGGACCCCTGACTCCCCGCCTCTCGCCACCCGCAGGTCCAGGGGGCTCACGACGGTGCGCCGTCCCCCGACATCCAGGGCGTGGCGGCCCGTCAGGGCCAGGACGAAGGGGGCGGTCGAGGATGCGAAGACCTCCTGCCACGGACCCTGGACGGCGAGGTGACCGTGGTCGAGGACGCACACGTCGCGCGCCAGGGCCGCGACATCGGCCGGGTCGTGGGTCGCAAGCAGGACCGTCGTCGCAGACACCGACAGGCGCCGGGAGAGCTCCGAACGCAGACGCACGGCGACGGCGCTGTCCAGGGCCGCCATGGGCTCGTCGAGGAGCAACACCTCCGGGTCGGTGGCCATCGCGCGGGCAATCGCCACTCTCTGGGCCTGGCCTCCCGACAACTGCGCGGCCTTGCGGGAGGCGAGGTGGGCGACGCCCAGGGCTCCCAGTTCGCGGCGGGCGCGGACCTCGGAGGCGGGCGCATCCAGCCCCCTCGCCCGCAGGCCGAAGCAGACATTGTCCAGGACCGACATGTGCGGGAAGAGGAGCGCGCGCTGGGACAGCACCACGGTGCGCGCCCCGGGACGGGCGCCGGTGAGGGCGACCCCGCCCTCGCTGCAGGCCACCGTGGCGGACACGAGGCCGATGAGGGTGGACTTCCCCGAGCCGTTGGGGCCGACGAGGGCGGTGACACCGCCGCCCCGGAAGGTGGTGCGCACCGCGAATCCGCGTTGCGCCACGCGGGCGTCGACCTCGATACCCGGAGCAGGGGCGCGCTGAGCCAACTCGGGTCCCGGGCCGGGCAGCGGTGCGACCTCCTCGGAGTCCGGGGCGACATGGGTGGGGAAGAGCCTGGCCTGCCAGCGCCCGGTGAGGAAGATCGCACTCCCCACCACGGCGCACGCCACGACGATGAGGACGATGGCCAGGGAGAGCGCGGACTCCGTGTTGGTCTCACGCTCGAGGTAGATCTCCAGGGGCAGTGTGCGGGTCGTTCCCTGGAGTGAGCCCGCGAATGTCAGTGTGGCGCCGAACTCCCCGAGGGCCCGGGAGAACGTCATGGCCGTGCCGGAGGTGATGGCGGGAGCTGCGAGAGGAAGGGTGATGCTGCCCAGCACGCGGGTGCGGGAGGCCCCCAGCTGGCGGGCCGTCTCCTCCAGGGCGAAGCCGCGGGCACGCAGGGCGCCTTCCAGGGACACCACGAGGTAGGGCATCGCGACGAAGACCTGCGCGATGACGACGGCAGTCGTGGTGAAGCCGATCTCGATGCCCCATGCGCTCAGGTGGCTGCCCAGCAGCCCGCGCCGCCCGAAGACGAGGAGCAGCGCCAGGCCCGCCACCACCGGGGGCAGGACGATCGGGAGGGCCACCAGGGTGCGGATGACCTTCGTGAGGCCCTGGCGCAGCGGGGAGCCAGTGGCGCCCACGGCGAGCCAGTACGCCAGGGGCACCCCCAGGAGCATCGAGACCAGGGTGGAGGCACAGGTCGTCACCGCCGAGAGACGCAGCGCGTCACGTGCCTGGTCGGAGGCGAGCAGTGCGGGGAAGTTCACCCAGTCCGCGCCGATGAGGATCCCGAGGAACGGGACGAGCAGGAAGAGCAGGCACAGGACGACGGGGAACAGCATCCACGCCGGGGTCG
>JAKECL010000366.1 GCA_030460725.1 Propionibacterium sp. | reverse complement strand
GCAGCCCGGTTCCACCACTGCCCCCGCCTACCTCACCTACGCCACCCTGAACGACGCCTTCACCTTCTCGCGTCGCACGACCCCCGCAAGCCCGGTCTACGGGCTGGGGGAGAAGACCGGGCCCGTGAACCGGCGGGGTCGGGACTACTCGATGTGGAACGTCGATGTCCTGAACCCCACCTCAGCCGGGGAGTTCACCTCCGGACGGGAGGCCTCGGATCCGCGCGCGGACAACATGGGCACCGAGTTCGACCCGTACTACATGTCGATTCCCTTCGCGATCCACCAGGACGCCACCACCGGGGACATGTCGGGTTCCTTCATGGACAACGGCTACCGCGCCCACTACGACTTCCGCAGTGCGGACCGCACCACTGTGCGTTTCGAGGGCGGGCAGTACACCGAGTACGTGATCGCAGGGCCCCGCCTGCCCGACATCCTGGAGGCCTACACGTGGCTGACAGGGCGCGCCCCCTTGCCGCCGATGTGGGCGCTGGGCCACCACCAGTGCCGCTGGTACGCCTACAGCCAGCAGGAGGTGGAGGACCTGGCCACCCGCCTGCGCGAGCACGACATCCCCTGCGACAGCCTGTGGCTGGACATCGACTACATGGACGGCTACCGCGTCTTCACGTGGAACCGCGACCTCTTCCCCGACTCCCCCGCCATGCTCAGGAAGCTCGCCGGGCAGGGATTCCGCATGGTGACCATCGTCGACCCGGGGGTGAAGGCCGAACCCGGCTACCCCGTCTTCGACGACGCCCTGGAGCGCGATGTCCTGTGCCGCACGGAGGGTGGGGACGTCTACATCGGCCAGGTGTGGCCCGGTGACACCGCATTCCCGGACTTCGCCACGCAGGAGGCGCGCGCCTGGTGGGGTGAGCTCAACGCCCAGCACGTGGGTTCGGGGATCGCCGGCATCTGGAATGACATGAACGAGCCTGCCACCGGGGACATCGATCCGATGCGCATGCGTTTCGGCAGGGGTGCCTTCTCCCACGAGCGCTACCACAACCAGTACGCGTTGCTCATGGCCATGGGCACCACGCAGGGTCTGCTGGCCGCCATGCCGGACAGGCGCACCTTCGTGCTCTCCCGGGCGGGTTCTGCAGGCATCCAGCGCTATGCGGCCAACTGGATGGGCGACAACGTGGCGAACTGGGACCACCTGCGCATGGGGATCGCCATGGGCTGCGGGCTGGGCCTGTCGGGACAGCCCTTCGTGGGCGCCGACATCGGCGGGTTCGCGGGGGACTCCGATCCGGAGCTCTTCGCACGGTGGATGCAGTACGGGGCGCTCACCCCCTTCTGCCGCAACCACTCCATGGTCAACCAGCGTGACCAGTACCCCTGGTCCTTCGGGTCGGCGGTGGAGGAGATCGCGCGCGCGGCACTCAAGCTGCGCTACCGGCTGCTGCCCTACCTCTACAGCTCCTTCGTGCAGGCCGCGGAGTCCGGGGCGCCCGTGCAACGCGCGCTGGCCTTCGACTTCCAGTACGACCCGGTCGTCGCCGACATCGATGATGAGTACCTCTTCGGCCCCGATCTGCTGGTGGCCCCCGTCACCCGCCCGGGCCTCACGCGGCGTCAGGTCTACCTGCCCGGCGGCGCCTGGTACGACTGGCACAGCGGAGAGCACCTGGACGGCACGCGTCACATCGTCGCCGAGGCCCCCCTGGAGCTCATCCCCCTCTACGCGCGCGCCGGATCCGTGATCCCCATGCTGGAGCAGGCCCCCGCGTCCACGGACACCCCGGCGCCCGTGAGCGTCCAGCTGCACGTCTTCCTCCCTGACGAGGGCGACGCCCCCCGCACGTCCCTGCTGCAGGAGGACGACGGGGTGACCTTCGCCGCCGCCCGTGGGGAGCGGGTGCGCACCGAGTTCACGCTCTCACGTCAGGGCGACGTGGTGCGTCTGGAGGCCGTGTGCTCGGGCGAGGGCTTCCAGGGTTTCGCCCGCACCCGTTTCGAGATCGTCGTCCACGGAGGTCAGCCCCGCCACGCACTCCTGGACGGCGCTGCCGCTGAGGTCGACGGCTCCCGCGTGCTGGTGCCCGTGGGGGCGCAGGGCTTCGTGCTGGAGTTCGAGGTCTGAGCAGGGCCCGGTCGCCCCCGTGTCAGGACCCCTGGCCCACCCACTCCACGGTGAGTGCAGGTAGGACCAGGTGCGCGCCGGCAGCCACGCCCCCTGCGGGCAGGTCCAGGCCGGGCACGCACCTCACGCGGGGGTGCAGGGCGGCCAACGCCACCTGGTCGAACCCTCCCCCACTGCGCCCGGGCTCGCGGGCGTCCCCCACGGCGTCGGCCATGAGGACGAAGATGCGGGCCTGTGGCAGATCCATGCCCCCCAGGGCCGCGGTGGGCAGTGTCAGGACGATCTGCTGGCGGCGGGAGACCACCAGGTCGACGTCTGAGACCAGGTGCGCGCAGGCGTCATACAGGCCCGTGCCTTCCCCGGGGCCGCGGTGCAGTCCGGAGGCCACCAGCGCCAGCTGCCACGGCTGCGCGGTGCGGGCCGCAGCGCCCGTGCCGGGCAGGCATTCCACGCGCCCGGCTCCCGTGCCCGGGGGAGTTCCCTCGGGCACCCCCAGGTAGATGTGGAGGAGCTGGGCGGTCATCCCCTCCCCTGCCCACGGGTTGGAGATCTCCCCCGCCACATCCACGACCACACGCGTGAGCTCCCCGTCCTCCAGGCCCTGGAGGGAGGTGACCTCGAAGTCCTCAGGATGTCCGCCTGGGC
>JAKECL010000365.1 GCA_030460725.1 Propionibacterium sp. | reverse complement strand
GGGCCTGGCCTGGTTGGTGCCCTTCCTCGGGGTGGGCCTGCGTGAGGGCCTGGCCCTGGGTGTCGTCCCCTTCCTCATCGGTGACGGACTGAAGACCGTCGTCGCGGCCAGCGGCATGCCGATGGCCTGGAGGCTGCTGTCCCGATCCTGAGATCTTCGAATCCCCGTGCTCGACGGCACCGGAGGATGGGGACGTGTTAGCGTCGTCGCGTGCATGACCTGATCGTCTCCCAGGCGGCCCTGTCCCGATCCGCGGCCACCATCAATGACCTCGCCCGGACCCTTCGTGGACTGCGGGTCGGCGAGCTCGGACCACTCGCCTCGGCATCTGCTCCCGGGATCGGCCTGGAGGGAGTCCTGGCCGGAGTCCAGAGGTCCGTGGAGGAGCTTGTGGACTCCTTGTCCTCGGAGGTGCAGCAGTTGGGGGACGGGGTCCAGGCCAGCGCGGATGTCGCATTCACCGGGGACGAGGAAGTCATCACCCAGATCATGGCTCTCACTCCCGCGGAAGGTCGATGAGACCGGTGGCCGACTGGGGGGATCTCGTCCGCTGGGATCCGCGACCGTTGCGGGACGCAGCCGCGCAGCTCACGAGCCTCGCTGGTGCCGTTGACGAGATCTCCCAGGATCTCCGGGCATCACGACCCTCGCAGGACGAGTGGCGCGGAGAAGCGGCGTCTGCCGCCGGAACCAGGCTCATGGACCTCGCGAGGAGTCTCGGAGACCTGACAGTGCAACTGCGCGATCTCGCGGTAAGGACGCACTCAGCCGCCGACCTCGTCGGTGATGTGCAACGGCTGACCGACGATGCGCGTGCCTTCGCGGACTCCCGGGGTCTCGTCATCGCGGGGGACGGAGCAGTCTCCCACGGAGCCGGATCGGCGTTGATGGACGCCGCGACTGCCGCACAGGTGAGCCTGGACATCGGCGCATGCGCCGACCTGGTGCGCAAGGCGTTCGACCGTGCCTCGGACCTGGTCGAGACCGTGTCCTCGAACTCCTGGTTGCAGGGGTTGAGGACCTTCATCGTCGAAGTGGGCAGGACCGTCCTCCAGGACGGCGTGGCGGAGAGGATTGCCGCCGGACTCAGTGATGCCCTGACGAAGCTCTCACCAGTAGCTGTCCTCAAGGGTGCGCTCGTCGGGGGAGGAACCTTGGACGTCAACGTCCCGGTCAATCCAGGTGCTGTGCGGGCAGCGGGACAGGTGGCGTCAAAGGGCGCACTCGTCATCGGGGCGGCGCTCGACTTCGGTGAGCAGTTGCGGGCGGTGGACGCGGGAGAACAGAACGTCGGTGATGCGGTCATCAGGACGGCAGCGCACACGGGCATCGGCGTCGGGTCAGCCATGGCGGCAGGCGCCATCATCGGTTCGGCCTTCCCCGGGCTGGGCACGGTGGTTGGAGGACTGGCCGGTGCGGTGGTCGGCGCGGCTTTCTCGGTGGCGGGCAGTGCCGTGTTCGACAAGGTCTACGACTCGGTCGGAGGGTGGAGAGGCATCGGCGATGCCGTCATCGGTCTCTTCAGGTGAAGCGCTCTCGCCACAGACCAGGACCTGTCGCGCCAGGTGCGGCACCACTGCAGGGGGTGTGCAGACATCGAGGACGGAAGAAGACAATGGAGATCACAGCGGAGAAGCGGCAGATCCGGAGGGACAAGTTGGTTCCTGTCGGTCCGCATCGCGGTGGGCACCTGTTCCACGACAAGCATGACGGGACGTCCTACTGGCTGGAGCAGGGAGGCGGCAGGAGCGGTGGCGGCGCGGCGAAGGCCGGCGCCTGGGTGGGTGCATTGGTGGGAGCGCCGCTGATCCAGCTGGTGGGCACCGCCCTCGTGGGCGAGACCGGCTCCCATTCCCCCTGGTCGATGATCCTCATCGGAATGCTCGCGGCGTTCCCCTTGGCCCTGGTGTTCGAACTCGCGGGTGTGCGGCAGAAGTTCGACCTCGTCGTGGTCCGTGCCACCACGTCGGAGCTGTTGGAGGTCCGCAGGGCGAACAGCGCCAGTGTCCGGAACACGGTGCTGTTCGTCCTGGTCTACCCGCTGCTCGTCGCCCTGCTGGGATGGGTCGCACAGGACGGGACGCAGCCGGGGGTGTCCATCACCTTCGCCATGTCGATCGGTCTGTTCCCCATGTGGCTGTACGCGCTGCGCTGGAGCGTCGACCTCCGTCACCTCGTCCGGGTGTGGAAGGCGCGAACGGCCGGTGCTCCGTCCAGCTAGTGTCCTGCGCGCGGGCACGACGAGTACGGCGGGACCTATACTGACGGGGTCGTGCGGGCCCGCGGGCGTCCCCGTCCGGGGTCCGCGGTGACACCGTTGGTCGTCGCACATCAGGAGGACATGACATGGCGGACGTCCAGCCGCTCCTGCCCCTGGGGTCCGTCGTGGTCCTCAACAATGGCACCTCGAAGCTCATGATCGTCGGCAGGCTCCCCCTGTACCGGGAATCCACGGAGGTCCTCGGCTACTTCGATTACCTGGCTGCCCTGTATCCGGTGGGCATGACCGAGGACAAGGTTGCCTACTTCAATGCCGAGGACATCGAGACCGTTCTCTTCGAGGGGTATGTCGACGAGTCCGACCAGGTGTTGCAGAACACCTACTTGGCGGCCATGGCGGGGGCCGGAGTTCCGTACCGCCATCTGGACATCTCTGCCATCCGGGGCTGATCCCGTCCGACAGCTTCCCCTCGTCAGGACAGGCCCGCATCCGGGTGCTCGGGGATCCGCGGCACGACACCGGGGATG
>JAKECL010000364.1 GCA_030460725.1 Propionibacterium sp. | reverse complement strand
GCGCCGCAGCACCGCCCACGGCTGCGGACCACTTGAGGAAGGTGCGCCGCGAGGGCCCCTCCGCGCGCGGCGCCTGACGGGCATCGGCAGTCTGTGTGGTCATCCCGGACCTCCTCGATCGTGAACGGTGTCGGAGACAGGTATTGGACACTTGTCCATGAAAGTTGTGGGACGAAAGTCCTTCCCGGCCCAGGAGGTGGAGGCGGTGAGCTCGGCGTATGCGACATCAGGCGGAATGGGGGTGGACATGGGTGCGGGTCAGCAGGATCATCCGTGCCCGTCCGCGAGGGGCTGCGGCGTCTCGCGGCCCTGATTTCCGTGCGCCCGGCCTTGCGCAACTCGATCCCGCCCGGTTCGGTCCGGGTGAGCCGATAAGGTGTCCACACGACCCGCACGGAGGTGTGATGACCAGGGAACCCAGCGCCGACCCGCGTTATGTGCGCGTGCGCGCTGCGCTGGTGGAGGCGCTCATGCGCCTCGCCTCCCAGACCCCTGCCGACCAGATCGCCGTGCGGGACCTCACCACGCAGGCAGGGGTGTCCCGCCAGGCCTTCTACGGGCATGCCGACTCACCTGCGAGGCTCCTGGCCCAGACCCTGATCGGCGAACTGGAACCGGTGATCTCCGCACTGGGGGAGGCCATCGCGGACCCCGAGGCCCGCTACGAGCGCGTGTGGCGCGACGCCTACCGGGCGGTGCTGGACCATGTGCGCGGTCACGCCGATGTCTACCGGGTCATGGTGACCTCGAACTCGGCGGTCTTCGCGGTTGTCGTCAGTGCCTTCGAGGCCCCTGCCCGGATCTATGTCACCGCGATCGCCGCGGCCCTGGAGTCGGGGGCCCCGGGCGAGTTGTGGGTCGAGATGGCCGTGCAGCAGCAGACCTCGAACCTCGGAGCCGTCATCCGCGCCTGGATCTCGACCGACATGGTCGACGACCCTGCGACGGTGGTGGACACCTACATGACGCTCGCACCGCCCTGGCAGCTCCTGCGTCGCGACACGAGAGGGCGGATCTCGATGCGTCGGGCCCGCTCCCTGCACACCCCACATCGATCCTCCCAGGACCAGGAGGAGGGGGTCGGCGCGGGGAGCTGACGTCAGTCCTGCCCTGCAGCCCCCTGGACGGTGCTCGCCCCGGCGTCCCCGGCCTCGATCCCCGCAGCAACCAGGGCCTCGCGGTACTCGACGAGGGCGGCGTCGGTGAGGTGGGCGAGCGAGCGCATGAACTCCGTGTCGGCAGCCCGGGCGAGGCGCCCGAGGAAGTCGGGGGCCCACTGCATCAGGTGCTCCCGGAGGAACTGGGCACCATGGTGCTGCGCCTGTTCCGCCTCCGCGAGGTTGCCGGACTCCAAGGAGTCCAAGGCGGCCAGGCAGGTGTGGGCGAGGAACTCCAGCTCGAGGCCGATGTGGTCGTCGGGCTCCCGGTTCAGGCGGGGCGCCTGGAGTCCGAACGCGCGGTAGGAGTCACGCACCTGCAAGGTCTCGACGTCGAAGACCAGGCCCTCCGTCCCGCGGTGCACGGACTCATAGGGCGGGCACACAGCTGCGGCGGAGTCGCCGTAGAGGCGGTCGTGGTCACGTGCCACCAGCGCGGCGTCCTCCTCCAGCTCGCTGGAACGAGTGAGTTCGCCGACTCCTCGTGCGGATGATCCCGTCGATCCCAATGGCCACTGCCCCGCCATGGACCTCACAGTGTCAAGCACGTTCTCCTGTGGGGGTTGCAGGTGCAGGGTTCCCAAGGTTGAGAACGCCGCTGCGAACGAGTCCAACTGATTGCTGTCGAGCACTGGGGAGGGCCTCCGCTCCGTTTTTCGGTCAGGTCATCCTATCCGAGGCGTGGCAGAATACCGGCGTCGGGCACCGCCCGGGGAGAGAGGAGAGACCATGGCCGCAACAGGTGACGATCCCGAGAAGATGGCTCGCATGCGGGCATGGCTGACCACTGTGGAGGAGGACCTGGGGATCGAGCACTCGATCCTCGCAGAGGCCGAGACGCCGCTCCTGGACCTCATCTCGACCGTGGCACACGGCCCCTCACGGCCCGGAGCCCCACTGACCGCATTCCTCATCGGAGTGGCCGTGGGTCGGGGTCAGGATGCCACCGTGCTGGCCGAACGGATCGAGAGCCTTGCGCGCACCCACTCCGAGTGAACCCGGGGCCCACGGACCGGGACGGGGGTGAGTCGTGTTCGGGATCAATGGAGCAGAGTTCCTGGTGATCCTCCTCGTCGCGGCCCTCGTGGTCGGACCGGAGGGAGTGGTCCAGGCGCTCAGGACCTTCAAATCGGTGATCGCCACTCTGAAGGGGTGGAGCGCGCGGCTCCGCGAGGAGACCCGGCACGACATGAGCGATGTGACGCTCCCGGGCATTGACTGGTCGAACATCGACCTGCGCGAGTACGACCCCCGGGAGATGGTCCGCCAGGCCGTCCGCGAGGAGATGGAGGAGTGGATGAAGGCCGGGTCCCCCGGCAACCACACCGCCGCGCCACCCCAGTCACCGTCCGCCCCGGTGACGCCACCGGTGTCCCAGTCGCACGACGACACCCGGGGACACGCCCACTGAGCGCGCCCGCCGCGCCCGAGACTTCCAGGAAGAAAAATGAAACCCAGTCACATCATCGTCCTGATCATCATCCTCGTCATCATCTTCGGAGCAGCGAAACTCCCTGACCTGGCGAGGTCGTTGGGGCAGTCCGCGAAGATCCTCAAGAAGGAGATGCGCGAACTCCAGGAGGACGATGCCCCTGCGGCTCCCC
>JAKECL010000363.1 GCA_030460725.1 Propionibacterium sp. | reverse complement strand
GCCCCCCGCCACCCGGGTCCGCCCTGGGCGGGGGGCCCCCGCGGGTTGTTGGGCCGCCCCCGGGGGGGGGCCCCCCCCCGGGGGCGCCGCCACCAGTGTTCAGGCTGGGATGGGATCAGCTCGGGGATCCCTGGTTGACCTCCTTGAGGAGGGTCTCCAGATGTCCTCGGATCGAGGCCCGGTACTCCGCCTCGAAACCACGCAGCTCGTTGATCTTGGACTCCAGCAGGCCACGCTCCTGGTCCAGCTGGGCCAGGATCGTCTCGTGCTGCTTCTGGGCGTCGGCGACGATCTCGTCACCCTTGGAGCGGGCCTCGGCGATGATCCGCTCGGACTCGTCGCGTCCGTCGCGCACGTACTCGTCGTGGACGCGCTGGGCCAGGGCCAGCATGGAGGTCGCGGACTCGGGCTCGGCAGGAGCGACGGGTGCAGCGGGTGCAACTGCCTGCACCGGCGCAGGCTCGGCCTGGGGCTCGGGAGTGGGCTCCGGTTCGGGCTCGGGTGCCGGCTCCGGAGTCGGCGCGGGGGCCTCGTGCTCGACCGGCGCACCGGAGGAGAGTTCGGAGACACGGCGCTCTGCCGCCTCCAGCTTCTCCTTCAACTCCTGGTTCTCGACGTTGAGTGCGTAGATGGTGGCCACCACCTCGTCGAGGAACTCGTCGACCTCAACCTGGTCGTAGCCCTCACGGAACTTCACGTACTGGAACTTCTTGTTGAGGACGTCCTCGGTCGTGAGCAGCGCCATATCCTCACCCTCTCGCTATGTGGATCGTCGATCGAAGGATGGGATTGGGTCCCCTCCCCCGTCACCGGACCGCCGGATTGTCCGGGAGATCCTGCTTCAGACTATTGGAATGATAACCGACTCGCGTGCCACTTGGACAACACACGTCACACATCGGTCCCGCACGGCCCGTCGGCCGATCCCGCCGGTGAGGTCCCGTGTTGCCGCCGGTCCCCCCTCGGGTCAGGCCCCCAGCAGCAGGAGTCCCAGACGCTGGACCAGGATCACGGCAATGAACAGCACCATGAATCCGACGTCCAGGGCGAATCCCTGCCCCAGTCGCAGAGGTGGAATCCGGCGTCTCAGCAGACGCAGGGGTGGGTCGCTGAGGGCGTAGACCAGGTTTGCCACGGCCAGGAGGATGCCGCGGGGGCGCCACTGGGGTGAGAAGAACCGCACCCAGTCCAGCACCATGCGCGTGAGCAGGACGAGCATGTACAGGCCGGCGACCCAGTAGATGACGGTGCCGACCGCGTGGAGGACCACCACGGTTCAGCCCTGGTTGAACAGGGCGCCGCGCCGTGACCCCGTGACGTCCCCGGTGACCTCGACGGTACGCGGGGACAGCAGGAACACGCGGTTGGTGACGCGCTCGATGACGCCGTGAAGACCGAAGGTCAGGCCTGCGGCGAAGTCGATGACGCGCCGGGCCTCCACCTCCGACATCTCGGTGAGGTTGATGATGACGGGGATCCCCTTGCGGAAGGACTCCCCGATGGGCAGGGCATCGTTGTACGAACCCGGGTGCACCGTGACGATGCGGGTGAGGTCTGCCCCCGCTGTGCGTCGGGACTCACCCTCGCGGTGCAGTGGGGTGACCGTCGGGGACTCAACGGGCGCGAGATCGGTCCTGTCGGGCATCTCTTCCTCCAGCTCGTAGCCGTCGTACCCGTCGAACTCCGGATCCATGTCTTCGGGGCTGTACCAGCCCATGAACTTCCGTGCCCTGCTGCCGAACGATCCTGCCATCGTCCACTCCTCACCTGTGGGTCTCCTGCGCACACGCTAGTGCAGGTCGGGTGCCACCGGATCCAGGCTGTGCGGCATGTCGTGACACGCCGCTCCCGGCAGTGCGGGGACCACCACGTCGACCTGTCGCCCGCTGCGGGGATCACGCCTGTGGGAGTGCAGCTCCGCGTCCTCGCGCGTGCAGCGACCGTCGCGACGGACCTCGTCCAGGCCGAGTCCACGCAGCTCCTGCTCGGCACCCGCGGCCAGGTCCAGGGAGGGGGTGCCCCAGGACGTCGTGGCCCACGCCGCGGGGTGTGTGCGGGCCACCTCCTCACGCAGTGCCGCGGGCACCTCGTAGCACGACCCGCAGATCGAGGGCCCGATGAGGGCGTGGAGGTTCCCTCCCCCGCCCACCAGGGGTGCCATGGTGCCCACGGCCCGGGAGAGGATGCCCGCGTGGAGTCCCCTGCGCCCTGCGTGGACCGCGGCCACCACCGCGCCGGTGGTGTCCGCCAGGAGCACGGGCAGGCAGTCGGCGACCATCACGGCTGCCCCGGGTGCCGAGGACCATCCGCGGGCGTCCACCACCACCGCGTCGGCGGGCAGGACGGCCCAGGTCCCCTCCTCAGGGACTCCGGACGCGTCGGCCTGCGACCGTGGCGCCCGGGTGTCGACGTTGACGAGGGCGACCGTGGTGGAGTGCGTCTGGTCCATCCACACCAGGCTGCGCCCCAGCGCGTGTGACAGTGCGCGCCGACGCGCGCGCACCAAGGCCGGCCGGTCACCCACGTGCAGTCCCATGTTGGCCCGCAGCGGGTCCGTGCCGGGACCTGCCACTCCCAGATGGATGAACGCACCACCCAAGGACGCGGCCACGGGGTCAGCGCAGGAAATCGGGGATGTCCAGGTCGTCGCTGCGCTCCTCCTCATCGAAGATGCGAGGCACCTCCAGCGAGTGGTCCTCGGCGCGGGTGGCATCGGCCCGTGTCGTCTCCTCGACGCGCTGCCGCGCCTCGGCCAGGGGCAGTGCACCTGTC
>JAKECL010000362.1 GCA_030460725.1 Propionibacterium sp. | reverse complement strand
ATGCCGGTCTGCGCGCCTCCTCCGCGGATCCCTGCGTCACGGGGCGGAGCGCGTGAGGGGGACCATACGGGACCGGAGCCGACGCGAGACCCGTATCCAGCGCCCGGGGCCTCGATCCCACATCCGGACCGGATGGCGGGCATCGCCGGGCGCGCCCGCGTGGCGCATGCCACCATGACCCCGTGACCACACAACCTCGCTCCCGTGTCTCTGCCCGCCTCGCTGCCATCACCCCCTCGGCCACGCTGGCCGTGGACGCCAAGGCGAAGGCCCTCAAGGCCCAGGGCCGTCCCGTCATCGGCTTCGGTGCCGGAGAGCCGGACTTCGCCACCCCCGACTACATCGTCCAGGCCGCCATCGAGGCAGCCCAGGAACCTGCGATGCACCGCTACACTCCGGCTGCGGGCCTTCCCGCGCTGCGCAAGGCGGTTGCGGAGAAGACCCTGCGCGACTCCGGCTACGAGGTCGACCCCGCCAGCGTGCTCATCACCAATGGCGGCAAGCAGGCGGTGTTCCAGGCCTTCGCGGCCCTGCTGGACCCCGATGACGAGGTCATCCTCCCCACCCCGTACTGGACCACCTACCCCGAGGCCATCAAGTTGGCCGGGGGCATCACGGTCCCCGTCTTCGCCGGGGCGGACCAGGGCTACAAGGTCACCGTCGAGCAACTGGAGGCTGCGCGCACCCCGCGCACCAAGCTGCTGCTGCACTGCTCGCCCTCGAACCCCACGGGCGCGGTCTACACCCCGGAGGAGACGGCCGCCATCGGCCAGTGGGCCCTGGAGCACGGCATCTGGGTGGTCACCGACGAGATCTACGAACACCTCCTCTACGAGGACGCCCAGCCGGCGCACATCGTGCGCCTGGTCCCCGAGCTGGCTGACCAGACCGTGGTCCTCAACGGGGTCGCCAAGACCTATGCCATGACCGGGTGGCGCGTGGGCTGGATGATCGGGCCTGCCGACGTCATCAAGGCCGCGACCTCCTTCCAGTCGCACCTGACCTCCAATGTCAACAACATTGCCCAGCGTGCGGCCATCGCCGCCGTGTCCGGGCCTCTGGACGCCGTGGCCGACATGCGCGCCGCCTTCGACCGGCGCCGCCGCACGATCGTGTCCATGCTCTCCGAGATCGACGGTTTCGAGGTGCCCGTCCCCAAGGGCGCGTTCTACGCCTACCCGAGTGTGGAGGGCGTGCTGGGACGCAGCATTCGCGGGCGGGTGGCGTCGACGTCCGCGGAGCTCGCGGAGATCATCCTCTCCGAGGTCGAGGTCGCCGTGGTGCCCGGGGAGGCGTTCGGTCCCTCCGGGTTCCTGCGCCTGTCCTATGCGCTGGCCGACGAGGACCTCGCCGAGGGCGTGGGGCGCATCCAGGAGCTGCTGGCCGAAGCGCGGTGAGGCCCACAGAGACCTGAGGCGCGACCCGCCGGTCCACGCGGAGCGGTCAGCCGATGGCGAGAGACCTCGCCAGGATCCGCAGCAGTGCCTCGTTGTCCACGGCCTGGACGAGGTCGACGGTGACGCCGGCCTCGTCCAGTGCCAGCTTGCCCGCCGGCGAGCGGAGGAGGTTGACACGCGTTGTCTGCGTCTGGACGACAGAGGGATCCAGGAGCATCGCGACCACGACGAGATCGTGCAACCACATTCCGTCGACTGGACGGGTCCTCCGGGAGTACTCCAGCCAGGGCTCCAGCCATCCGGCGACCTCGCCCGCCACGGACATCGACGCGCGGACCGCAGTGGTGCGCATCCGGTTCCATTCCGGGACCGTCAGGCAGGTCGTGCGCGTGACGTCCAGGGGCACGACCGTCAGTGGGATCCCACAGCGGAGGACGACATCGGCGGCATCCGGGTCGACTGCGAAGTTCGTGTCGACCAGGTCCTCACCTTTCAGGGCACCGCCCATCAGGCAGATGCGATCCACACCCTCCAGCGCACTCGGCTCACTCCGGACCAGCTGTGCGATGTTGGTGAGTGGACCCAGACAGGCCAGGGTCACACCCGCTCCTGCGTCTCTCAGATCAGAGACCAGAGGGTGGAGCGGATCCGGAGCGCGCGATGCATCGCGGGTCGAAACACCCCTGGCTGCTCCCCAGAGCTGACGGACCAGCGGCTCCCTGCCCGGAGCGTCCAGGCGGTCCCGCCACTGCTCGCGTGCCCCCGACAGCGGCGTGTCACAGCCCTGGCGCAGTGTCGGCGTACCCGCCCGGAGCTGGCCGAACAGGCGAGAGGCAGCCTCCCGCCCCTGCTGCGCGGTGGTGTTGCCGAACACGGTCCATACGGCACGCACGTCGATCTCTGGTGCGCGCAACGCCACCGTCAAGGCGATGGCGTCGTCGACGTTCGCACCTGGGACCCCGTTCCCGGGATCGCAGTCGATGATCACCTTCACAGCTGTTCCCATGATTCCTGATCCTGCTCCTGCTCCTCGCATCCGCAACTGGCGCGCCGCACGAGCTCGGCCTCGGTCCGGATGGCCCTGGCCTCAGCGCCCGGCGACAGAGCATCGGCGACGTCCCCGGAGAGCTTGGCCATGGACAGGTGAACTGCGGTGAGGGAAGGGACGGTGTAGCGGGCCGCGGGCGTCCCGTTCAGCGCAACCACGGCGATGTCATCGGGCACGTGCACGCCCCGCGCCGCCAGCGCAGCGAGGAGCCCCACCGCCTGCATCTCGTTCGAGACGACGACGGCGTCGCTGCCCATTTCCACGAGGTCCCCGGCCGCCCCGAATCCCCCACCCCGGGTGAACGGAGCCGTCAGATGACGCTCGGCAGGTACAC
>JAKECL010000361.1 GCA_030460725.1 Propionibacterium sp. | reverse complement strand
GCGCCGTATGCGCGGGTCAGGACACGGCAGCGGTGGTCCTGGACGGTGGTGGCGCCACCGCCTGGGCGCTCGAACGTTTCGTCATCCCCCACGTCCAGGTGAGCAATGCCTCCGCCCTGGAGTCTGCCTCCGACAGCGACGGTTCCTCCCAGGCCACCTCCTCCCAGTCCGGCGACTCAGCAGATGCGTCGGGGCAGGGCCGGGCTCAGGTTGGGGGCGGCACCTCCTCCGACCCCGCCGCCACCGGGGCCAGCACGACGTCCACCGCGACGGACACCACCTACGAGTCCGCGGACACCTCGGTCTCGATCTCCACCGTCACCACCGGGAGCGGGTCCGACACGGTCACCTACTATGTCGCCGATGTCCGGCTCAGCGATGCGACGGACCTCCGTTCAGCCTTCGCGGATGACTCCTTCGGGCTCAACATCACGCAGAAGACCTCGCAGATCGCCACGGACAACGGTGCAGTCCTGGCCATCAACGGCGACTACTACGGGTTCCGCGACACCGGGATCGTCATCCGCAACGGAGTCGTCTACCGCGACGAGGGCGCCCGGCAGGGGCTGGCCCTCTTCCGCGACGGCAGCGTGAGGGTCTGTGACGAGACCACCGCCGATGCCCAGACCCTCCTCGACGAGGGCGTGTGGCACACTGTCTCCTTCGGGCCCGCACTGGTCGAGAACGGCGCGATCGTCGAGGGCATCGACTCCGTCGAGATCGACACGAATGTCGGCAACCACTCCATCCAGGGCGAACAGCCCCGCACCGCCATCGGCGTCATCGACGAGAACCACCTGGTCCCAGTCATCGTCGACGGACGCTCCGAGGGCCACTCCCGCGGGGTCACGATGACCGAGCTCGCCCAGATCAGGGAGGACCTGGGAGCCACCACCGCCCACAACCTCGACGGTGGCGACTCCTCCACCCTCTGGTTCAACGGCGAGGTGGTCAACCAGCCCTCCAACGGCGGGGAGCGAGCCACCTCCGACATCCTCTGCATCCGGGCCGGAGCATGATCGTCCTCATCCCGGCATACCGGCACGACGATCGACTCCTCGCCCTGATCGAGGGCCTGCGCTCCGCGCGCCGTCACCTCGCCATCGTCGTCGTCGACGACGGCTCCGGACCTGACTTCGCCGAAGTCTTCGACAGGGCAGGGCAAGCGGGCGCGGAGGTCGTCCACCACGGCGAGAACTGTGGCAAGGGCGCAGCCCTGCGCACCGGCTTCGTGTACGCGCGCACCCACCACCGCGCAATGGGCGTGGTCACGGCCGACGCCGACGGGCAGCACCGGGTGGGGGACATCCTGCGTGTCGCCCGAGCCCTGGAGGAGACGGGCAACCTGGTCCCGGGGGTGAGGGAGTTCTCAGGGCAGGTCCCCCTGCGCAGCCAGGTCGGCAATGACGTGACCGCCATCCTCTTCCGCCTCTCCACCGGGTGGAACCTCGCCGACACCCGGACCGGGCTGCGGGGGCATCCCGTGCACCTTCTCGAATGGCTCGGCACCACCCCGGGAGAGCGCTACGAGTACGAGTTGACCGTCCTGCTGGGTGCCGCCCGCGCCCACCTGGACCATGAGGAGGTGCCGGTCGAGACGGTCTACGAGGCGGGCAACACCTCCTCCCACTTCCCGTCCGGTGCGGGACTCACTGCGGATCTACGCCCCGCTGCTCGCCTTCTCAGGCGCCTCCTTGGTCTCCTTCGGCGTGGACCTCGCCGCACTCCTCGTCCTGCAGCCCCACTTCACGGAACTGCTGGCGCCGGTCGTCCTGGCCCGGGTGCTTTCCGCCAGCGTCAACCACGGCCTCAACCGGCGGGTGTTGCGTGCCCGCCGCGGCGCCATCGCCCGTTCGGCCCTGCGCCACACGGCGCTGGCACTCGGCATGCTCATTGCCTCCTGGGCAGCCCTGAGTGGGCTGACCTCCGTGGGGCTGCCCCTGTGGGCCTCGAAGGTGATCGGCGAGGGCGGACTGTACGTTGTGAGCTATCGCATCCAGCAGAAGCTGGTCTTCGCACCCATGACGCCCGGGCGCGGGGAGCAGGCGGAGGACGCTCCCTTGACCATTCGCTCAGAGTGCCTCCTCCCACAGTCCCCAGGCTCGCCGACGCCGCACACGCGACGGATAATCGAGGGGTGACCTTCCAGTTGAGACACACCGAGCAGTCAGACCTCCCGATACTCCTGGGGTGGGTTCCGACCTGCACGGACATGGTCCTCTGGTCAGGCAACTCCTTCCACTGGCCGCTGGACCTTGACCAACTCACACATGATCTGGACTCGTCCCGGGAGTCGGGCCGCATCCTGTGGACCGCACTCCAGGGTGACGGTCTGCCTGTGGGGCACGCGAGTGTCATCACGAATGACGACGGGACGATCGGCCGTTTCGGACGTGTGTTGGTCAATCCCGTCAAGCGCGGAAAGGGCTACGGCCGCTCGCTCGTGGAACGTAGTGTCGATGCAGGCTTCTCCGAGACCACGATCGACCTCATGACACTGGGTGTCTACGAGCACAACAGTTCCACGCGCTCGCTCTACGCCGAACTCGGGTTCCGGGAGACCGGTGTCGTCTTCGACACCGAGGTCGAGGGTCGCTCGCGTCGCCTCATCGAGATGTCCTGTCCCCGCTCGGCCTTCACCCCTGGGGTACCGCAGGACCAGTCAGCCCGGACACCGACACGGTGATGCCGTCTGGAGCCCGACCCCTCGGGTCCCGCTGCCGGACCCGCCCCTCCACCCACCCTCGTCGCGCGCATGGTGGGCCGGGGCCCCCCCCCCCT
>JAKECL010000010.1 GCA_030460725.1 Propionibacterium sp. | reverse complement strand
TGTGGAGCGGGGAGAAATCCAGTAGGGCGACGGTGGGGGGGTGGGGAGGTCCCGCATCCGCGCGAGCCCTCACCGCCGGGCGACGGAGGCGGTGCAGGAAGTGGCATCCTTGGAGTCATGACCAACAAGGACCCGGACCAGCGCCAGGAGCAGGAGGTGGAGGCGGGACTCGACCCGAATCCTCCGACCGTGCCCACGGGCATCCCGCTGCTCGACGAACTGCCGGGGGCGCCTGCGCCCTCCCTCAACGAGGTGCTCATCATCACCGGGCGCTCAGGGGCGGGGCGCAGCCAGGCTGCGCGTGCCCTGGAGGACCTCGACTGGTACGTCGTGGACAACCTCCCACCCTCGATGCTCCCGGCCCTGGTGGGCATGATGTCCCCGGGCGGGGAGGCCGGTGTGCACCGCCTGGCGGTGGTGGTCGACGTCCGTTCCCGTGCCTTCTTCACCGCGTTGTCGGCGACGCTGGACTCCCTGAGGGCTGCCGGTGTGCTCTACCGCATCATCTTCCTGGAGGCGGAGGAAGCCACCCTGGTGCGTCGCTACGAGTCCAACAGGCGTCCCCACCCCCTCCAGGGCGAGGGGACGATCCTGGACGGCATCCGCGCGGAGGACCGGCTCCTGGAGCCCCTGCGCACCCGCGCCGACGAGATCATCGACACCACGCACATGACGGTGCACGACCTCTCGCGTCACATCCGTGACGTGGTGGCTGGGGAGGCCGAGCGCCCACTCCAACTCACGGTCGTCTCCTTCGGGTTCAAGTACGGCCTTCCCATGGACGCCGACGACGTCCTGGATGTGCGCTTCCTCAAGAATCCCTACTGGGTGGGGGAGCTGCGACACCTGACGGGTCGCGACAAGGCGGTGGCCGACTACGTGCTCGACCAGCCCGGTGCGCGCGCCTTCGCGGAGGGATACGCGGATCTGCTGGCCCCCATGCTCAAGGGCTACCTGACGGAACTCAAGCCCTTCGTGACCCTGGCCGTGGGGTGCACGGGCGGCAAGCACCGCTCGGTGGCCATGGCGGAGGTCATTGCCCAGCGGTTCCGTGACACGGGTTTCTCCGTGCGGGTGCTCCACCGTGACCTGGGGCGAGAGTGATGGCGTACCTGGACAGGGACGGGTGGGCCCAGCGTGGGGAGGTCGGTCAGTCGGTGGTCGCCCTGGGAGGTGGGCACGGACTCTCAGCGACGCTGCGCGCACTGCGCCACATCACCCACGCCGTGACCGCCATCGTCACGGTGGCCGATGACGGAGGGTCCTCCGGACGCCTGCGTCGGGAGATGGACGTCCTGCCCCCCGGCGACCTGCGCATGGCACTGGCCAGTCTCTGCGAGGAGACCGAATGGGGGCTCACCTGGCGTGACGTGCTCCAGACACGTCTGCACACCACGGGCCCGCTGGACGGGCACGCCTTGGGCAACCTCCTGATCTCCGGGCTCTGGCAGATGCTGGGGGACCCCGTGGAGGGGCTGGACTGGGTGGCCCGGCTGCTCAACGCCCAGGGGCGCGTCCTGCCGATGGCCTCGGTGCCCCTCGACATCGAGGCGGACATGGACGACGACGGTCGCACCTACACCGTGCGTGGCCAGTCGGAGGTCGCCGTGGCCCCCGGCAGCGTCCGCCACGTGCGTCTGATCCCGGAGGACCCACCCGTGCCCGGGGCGGTCCTGGAGGCGATCGAGGGAGCGGACTGGGTGGTCCTGGGGCCCGGCTCCTGGTACACCTCGGTGATCCCGCACCTGCTGGTCGCCGACCTGCACCGGGCGCTGGTGACCACTGACGCACACCGGGCCCTGGTGCTCAACCTGTCGCGCCAACGTGGGGAGACCGACACCATGACCTCTGCGGACCACGTCCGCGTGCTGCTGGAACATGCCCCGGACCTCAAGCTGGACGTGGTGCTCGCCGATCCCACGGCCATCGATGACATCGACGACCTCGTGGAGGCCGCCCAGGAGGCAGGAGCCAGGTTGCTGCTGCGCCAGGTCCGTACGGGCGACGGCATGCCCCACCACGATCCGTTGCGGTTGGCTGCTGCCCTGCGCGATGCCTTCGACGGCTTCCTCGGTGAGGTCGGCCGTCCCGAACCGTGGCTGGCGTGAAGCCGGACGTGGAAAGGAAGACTCACATGTCCCTGACGACTGACATGAAGGACGAGCTGGCACGGCTGCGGGCCGGTTCCGTCAGCTCGGTGGCCGCCGAGGTCGCAGCGATCCTGCGCTTCGCGGGCGGCCTGCACCTGGTGTCCGGCCGCATCATCATCGAGGCAGAACTGGATTCTCCCGTGGCCGCACAGCGGTTGCGGACCTTCATGGCCCACCTCTACGGCACCGAGTCGACGGTGGTCGTGGTGTCGGGAGGCGCGCTGCGCCGGGGGAACCGCTACGTCGTGCGGGTGGTGAAGGACGCCGACGACCTGGCACGCATGACGGGTCTGGTGGACCAGTTGGGCCGCCCCGTGCGCGGCCTTCCCGCCCAGATCGTCTCCGCCGGGCGCGACGAGGCCGCCGCCGCCTGGCGAGGAGCCTTCCTGGCCCGGGGGTCGTTGATGGAGCCCGGGCGGTCCTCCTCCCTCGAGATCACGGCGCCCGGCGCCGAGGCTGCCCTGGCGATGGTCGGCTGCGCGCGCAGGCTGGGTGCGGCCGCACGCTCCAAGGAGGTCCGCGGGGCGGACCGGGTGAGCGTGCGGGACTCCGATGCGATCGGGGCGTTGATCCTCGCCATGGGTGCCACGCGCACCCACGCCGCCTGGCAGGCGCGCCGCGAGAGGCGTGAGGCCCGCGGCTCCGCGAACCGCCTGGCGAACTTCGACGACGCCAACCTCAGGCGTTCGGCGCGCGCGGCAGTGGCGGCGGGGGCACGCGTGGAGCGCGCCTTCGAGATCCTCGGCGACGAGGTCCCCGAGCATCTGCGCGAGGCGGGCCAGTTGCGCCTGCAGTTCAAGCAGGCCTCCCTGGAGGAACTCGGCCAGCGCACCGACCCGCCCCTGACGAAGGACGCGGTGGCCGGGCGTATCCGCAGGCTGCTGGCCATGGCCGACAAGAAGGCCCACGAGGACGGCATCGCGGACACCGAATCGGCCCTCACCCTGGACATGCTCGACGAGGACTGAGACCCGGGCCGTACGGCCCTCCACGCCAGAGGCCCTCTGGTGTAGATTTGTATGTGCTGGAACCGCAGGAACTGCGGGCCGGGGCCGCATCCTGCGGTTCCCGGTTGCATCGAAGAGGTGCCCCTACGGGGGGCACAAGCAGGAGGACAACAGTGACCACCCGCGTTGGCATCAACGGCTTCGGCCGTATCGGCCGCAACTTCTTCCGCGCCGCCCTGGAGCAGGGTGCGGACATCGAGGTTGTCGCCGTCAACGACCTCACCGACAACAAGACCCTCGCACACCTCCTCAAGTTCGACTCGATCATGGGTCGACTCGACGCCGAGGTCACCTACGACGAGGAGTCCATCTCCGTGGACGGCCACCGCATCGTGGCCCTCGCGGAGCGCGATCCCGCCAAGCTGCCCTGGGGCGAGCTCGGCGTTGACGTCGTCGTGGAGTCCACCGGCTTCTTCACCGATGGTGAGAAGGCCAAGGCACACATCGACGGTGGCGCCAAGAAGGTCGTCATCTCCGCTCCCGCCAAGAACGTCGACGGGACCTTCGTCATCGGTGTCAACGACGCCGAGTACGATCCCGCCACGCAGAACATCATCTCCAACGCCTCGTGCACCACGAACTGCCTGGCCCCCCTGGCCAAGGTTCTCGACGACGCCTTCGGCATCGAGCGTGGCCTCATGGTGACGGTCCACGCCTACACCGGTGACCAGCGCCTGCACGACGCCCCCCACAAGGACCTGCGTCGCGCCCGCGCCGCCGCCCTGAACATCGTCCCGACCTCGACCGGCGCAGCCCGCGCCGTGGCGCTGGTCCTGCCCCAGCTCAAGGGCAAGCTCGACGGCTACGCCATGCGCGTGCCGGTCCCCACGGGGTCCGTCGTCGACCTGACCTTCGAGCCCAAGAAGGCCGGCGTCACCGCCGAGGACGTCAACGCTGCCGCCAAGGCCGCCTCCACCGGCGACTTCGCCCACGTGTTCAAGTACTCCGAGGACGATCTGGTCTCCACCGACATCGTCGGCGACCCGCACTCCTCGATCTTCGACTCGCAGCTGACCAAGGTCATCGACAACCAGATCAAGGTCGTGTCCTGGTACGACAACGAGTGGGGCTACTCCAACCGCCTCGTGGAGCTGACCGCCCTGGGCGGCTCAAAGCTCTGAGCCGCACGGTTCAATGACGTCGGGCGCCCGCGCACGCATTCGCGTGTGGGGGCGCTCCTCGTCGGGGCCCTCCCACCCCCACATCCACCGAAGGAAGGTTCAATGAGGACCATCGAATCGCTGGGCGATCTGCGCGGCAAGCGCGTGCTCGTCCGCTCTGACTTCAACGTCCCGCTCAAGGACGGCGTCATCACGGACGACGGACGCATCCGGGCGGCGCTGCCGACACTGGAGAAGCTGGTCCATTCCGGCGCCAAGGTCGTCGTCATGGCACACCTGGGTCGCCCCAAGGGTGAGGTCAAGCCCGAGTTCTCCCTGGCACCGGTCGCCGCTCGCCTCGCAGAGCTCATCGACGCGCCCGTGACCCTGGCCAAGGACGTCACGGGTCCCTCGGCCCACGAGGTCGTCGCGGCCCTGGAGGAGGGACAGATCGCCCTCCTGGAGAACGTCCGCTTCGACGCGCGTGAGACCTCCAAGGTCGACGCCGAGCGCGAGGCACTGGCGGCCGAGTACGCCGAACTCGGTGACGCGTTCGTCTCCGACGGCTTCGGCGTGGTCCACCGCAAGCAGGCCTCCGTCTATGACATCGCGAAGATCCTGCCTTCGGCCGCCGGACTGCTGGTGGTCAAGGAGATCGAGGCGCTGTCCCGTGCCACCCAGAACCCTGAGCGTCCCTACGCGGTCGTCCTCGGCGGCTCCAAGGTCTCCGACAAGCTCGGTGTCATCGCCAACCTGCTCACGAAGGCAGACATCCTGCTCATCGGTGGCGGAATGATGTTCACCTTCCTTGCCGCCAAGGGATTCAGCGTCGGGAAGTCCCTGCTGGAGACGGACCAGATCGACGTCGTCAAGGGCTACATCGAGGAGGCTGCGCAGCGCGGCGTGGAGTTGGTGCTGCCGGTGGACGTGGTGGTTGCCCCCGAGTTCGCCGCCGATGCTCCTGCGACGGTGGTCAGCGCCGATGCGATCCCCGATGACCAGATGGGCCTGGACATCGGCCCGGAGACCCAGAAGCTCTTCGCCGAGATGCTCGCCACCACGAAGACCGTGGCCTGGAACGGACCGATGGGCGTCTTCGAGTTCCCGGCCTTCGCAGCCGGCACGCGGGCGGTGGCGGAAGCCCTGTCCAAGGGGTCGATGTTCTCCGTGGTCGGAGGTGGCGACTCGGCGGCTGCCGTTCGCCTCCTGGGCTTCGACGAGTCGACCTTCTCCCACATTTCCACCGGTGGTGGCGCCTCCCTCGAGCTCCTCGAGGGCAAGGTCCTGCCGGGTATCGCAGTTCTGGAGGACTGAACATGACACGCACCCCCCTCATGGCGGGCAACTGGAAGATGAACCTCGACCACCTCGAGGCCATCCACCTGGTGCAGGGCCTTGCACTGGCCCTGGATGACGCCAACTTCGACTACGACTCCACCGAGGTCGTCGTCATCCCCCCCTTCACCGACATCCGTTCCGTGCAGACGGTGGTCGAGGGCGACAGCCTCAAGATCCGCTACGGCGCCCAGGACGTCTCGACCCACCAGGCCGGGGCCTACACGGGTGAGATCTCCGCGGAGATGCTGGTCAAGCTCGGTGTCTCCTACGTGGTCGTGGGCCACTCGGAGCGTCGTGAGTACCACCACGAGTCCGACGCCCTGGTGGGCGAGAAGGCCCGCGTGGTGCTCGAGGCCGGCATGACCCCGATCATCTGCTGCGGCGAGGGTCTGGACGTGCGCAAGGCCGGCCGTCAGGTCGAGCACGTGCTCTCCCAGATCGATGGCGCCCTGGAGGGAATGGACGCCGAGTCCGCCGCGAAGGTCGTCATCGCCTACGAGCCCATCTGGGCCATCGGCACCGGCGAGGTCGCCACCCCCGCGGACGCCCAGGAGGTGTGCGGGGCGATCCGCCTGCGTCTGGCGGAGCTCTACTCCGCGGAGCTGGCCGAGGGTGTGCGCATCCTCTACGGCGGGTCCGTGAAGTCCTCGAACGTCAAGGAGATCATGGCCGAGCCCGACGTCGACGGCGGGCTGGTCGGGGGCGCGTCCCTCAAGGCGGACGAGTTCGCCAAGATCGCGCGTTTCCAGACCCTCTGAGGTTCCAGAAACTCCCGGCGTCACAGTGATGGGGGCCAACCGGCCAGCCGGTTGGCCCCCATCACCGCGTCCGCACTAGAATCGTCCCTGACGTTGCGCGTCCTCGATCCCCTGGACCGCGCCCACCCGGACCTGAACGGAACCCACTCGTGGCTGCTTTGAAGATCGTCCTGCTGGTGCTCATCGTGGTGACGAGCTTCCTGCTCACCCTCACCGTGCTCATGCACAAGGGACGTGGCGGCGGCCTCTCCGACATGTTCGGCGGGGGCATCTCCTCCTCCGTGGGGTCCTCCGGCGTGGCCGAGCGCAACCTCAACCGCATCACGCTGGGTGTGCTCACGGTGTGGGCCGTGTGCATCATTGCCTTCGGGGTGCTCAACAAGTTCGGCTTCTGAGCCGCCCCCGGCCCGTACCGCCCACGCCCGGGGATCCCACTGCGTCCGCACAGGTGAGCCGCAGGCGGCATCCGGCGGTGGCATCCGGACGTGGCGCAGCCGCGCCCGCTGACCGCGTCCTGACGAGGGCGACGCCGCAGGGCCACTGCCGGGACCCAGGGCGCCTTCAGCTCCCGTTCCCGGTACCGGAACCGTCGCCGCGGGCGTGGGGCGCTGCTGCCCGGTCGAGCCACCACACGGCCCTGTCCGTCGCCAATGCGGCGATGGGCACCTCGTGGAGATCAGCACCGACGAGCGCGCGCTGCACGACGGAGGCCTTCGAGGCACCGGCAGCCACGAGCCAGAGCTGGTGTGAACGGACGACGGTGTCGCGCGCGAGGGTGAGCCTGTGCGGCGGAGGTTTGGGGGACTCGTGCTCGACCAGCACGGGCCCGGGGGCATCGAGGCTCGTGTGCCCGGGGAAGAGGCTGGCGAAGTGTCCGTCGGGCCCGCACCCGACCACCGAGAGGTCCGGGGCCCGCCCGCCCATGAGGGAGGCCCAGGTTGTGGAGAACTGCGCACCGGCCTCCTCCAGGCTGAGGGTGCCGTGCTGGTGAGGCCAGGGAACGGTCTCGACGTCGGGGAGTCCGCCCAACAGGGCTTCGTACGCCTCACGGTCGTTGCGCTGTTCGTCGCCCGAGGGGACGAAGCGCTCGTCCACCCACCACACGCGGACGCGCGACCAGTCCAGGGCAGGAGGGTGGGGGAGTTGCGCCACCCGGGCCAGGACCAGGGAGTTCACGGAGCCACCTGCGAGGGCCAGGTCAACCTTGCGGCCCGTGACCTCCCGGGTGAGCGCAGCCAGTGTCCCCAGGAGTTCCCCGGCCACGGCGGATCCGAGGGCCTCGGGAGTGGGGAGGACCCGGACCTCAGGCATTTCCACCACTCGGGGAGAGAAGGTCGAGCACCTCGGGAAGGCGGGGGAGGTCCTCGGTGAGGACCTCGGAGTAGAAGACGTCGGGGTCGAGGCGCCGCAGCTCCTCCATCAGGCAGTCCTGGGTGGAGCGGCGCGGCAGGTTCACGTAGGTGGTGTCCAGTCCGGAGCGTGCCAGGTGCGCCACCTGGGAGGCGGCCCGACGTGTCAATGAGACTTCGGCGCCGCCCTCGAAGGAGAAATGGACGCCGGTGAGGGTACGCGCCTCGGGGTCGGCCTCGTGGGAGACGGGAACCCCGGTGCGGCGGTGCAACCAGGCTGCCATGAGGAAGGAGGAAGGGTGCGTGGCGTGCCCGGTGACGCGGATGCGTGTGGGTGCGGATTCGAATCCCTCCACCACCGTGGCCACCAGTGCACGCCACAGGGTGACTCCCGACCAGGCGAGATCCGTGTCGCCGGGCGTGTAGACGCGGGCCAGGTCCATGAGGGTGCGCATGGGGCACTCCGTCTGGCGTGAGTCCGTGATGCGGCGCACCGCGAAGACACCGAGTGGGTGCTCGCCGGGATTGTCGGGGGGAGTGTTCGGCCAGTAGGTGACCACCGGTGTGTCGGAGAGCAGCAGCGGCATGACCAGTGTGTCGAGTCCTGTCGCGGCGTCGCCTCGGGGTTCCAGTACCACGACGTCGGAGGGGCCCGCCTCCCCGCCCACCCTGATCTGGGCGTTCAGACGCGCGGGTCCGGAAGGTTCGGCGGGTTCCACCACGACGATCACCCGGCAGGGGTGCTCCCGGGAGGCGGCATCGGAGATCTCGATGGCACGGTCGACGTCGATGAGGTCGTCGACCACCACGATGAGGGTGAGGACGCGCCCCAACGCTGCGGACCCGCGTTGGTCGCGCATCTCGATGATACGGGAGGCGACCTCGGCGGCGGTGGTGTCCTTCAGGGTGATGATCACGGGATCCTCCAGGTGCGTCCGTCCAGTGCCAGCATCTCGTGGGCCGCCGCGGGTCCCCAGGAACCCGGGCGGTACTGCTCGGGGGCTCCGGAGGCGGCCCAGTGTTCGAGCACAGGGTCCAGGATCTGCCAGGACAGCTCCACCTCCCGCTGGTGGGGGAACAGGGGAGCGGCACCCACCAGGGCGTCGAGGAGGAGGCGCTCGTAGGCCTCGGGGGAGTCCTCGGTGAAGGCATGTCCGTAGCCGAAGTCCATGGTCACGTCGCGGACCTGCATCTCGGTGCCCGGAACCTTCGCACCGAAGCGCAGGGTCATGCCCTCATCGGGCTGGACGCGGATGACCAGCACGTTCTGGCCCGTCTCGCCCATCTCCGAGTTCTCGAAGGGGACGTGGGCCGCGCGCTTGAAGACCACCGCGATCTCCGTGACACGCTTGCCCAGACGCTTGCCGGTGCGCAGGTAGAAGGGGACACCCGCCCAGCGTCGGGTGTCGACGAAGAGCTTCAGGGCGGCGAAGGTCTCCGTGTGGGAGTCGGCGGGGATGTTGTCCTCTTCGAGGAAGGACTGTGCGTGTGCGCCGCCCTGCCAGCCCTCGGCGTACTGTCCGCGGGCGCTGCCGGTGTCCAGGTCCTCGGGCAGGCGTACCGCGGAGAGCACCTTCTCCTTCTCCGCACGCAGGGCCTCAGGGGTGAAGCGCACCGGTTCCTCCATGGCGGTCAGGGCCAGGAGTTGCAGGAGGTGGTTCTGGATGACGTCGCGGGCAGCCCCGATGCCGTCGTAGTAGCCGGCACGTGTCCCGATGCCGATCTCCTCCGACATGGTGATCTGGACGTGGTCGACGTAGTTGGAGTTCCACAGGGGTTCGAACATCGTGTTCGCAAAGCGCATGGCGAGGATGTTCTGGACGGTCTCCTTGCCCAGGTAGTGATCGATGCGGAAGACGTCGCCCTCCTCGAAGACCTGGGAGACGACGCGGGAGAGCTCCTGGGCGGATTCCAGGTCATGGCCGAAGGGTTTCTCGATGATGACCCGGCGCCACTCGTGGCCGCCATTGCGCTCATTGAGTCCCGTGTCGGCCAGGTGGCGGCACACCACCGGGAACCAGGACGGGGGGATCGAGAGGTAGAAGGCGTGGTTGCCGCCGGTGCCGCGCGAGCGGTCGAGTTCGGCGACGGTGCTGGCCAGCTTGCGGTATCCCTCGGCATCGTCGAACGTGCCGGGGACGAAGCGCAGTCCCGCGGCGAACTGCTTCCAGGTGCGTTCCTCGAAGCCGGTGCGGGAGTACTTCTCGATGGCCGTGCGCACGAAGTCCTCGAAGTCGCCTGCCGACCAGTCACGTCGGGCGAACCCCGTGAGGGCGAAGGCCGGGTTCAGCAGACCGCGGTTGGCGAGGTCGTACACGGCCGGCAGCAGTTTCTTGCGGGCCAGGTCGCCGGTGATCCCGAAGATCACCAGACCGCACGGGGGTGCCACGCGCGGCAGCCGGCGGTCGTCCGGGTCGTGCAGCTCGAAGAGGGGAGAACCCACGGTGTTCCTTCTTCCGGAAGTGTCGCAGTGGCGGGAATGAAGTGGTGGGGCAGCGACCGCAGGGCCCCCGGGGGGGCGGAGTGCGCGCGCTGCCCGGGTGGGGGCGGTGCACCGGTGGGTGCCGACCACCGCCCCGACCCGGGGCTCCGCTCAGGCGCTGGCGGCGTCCATGGACTCGTGTGCGGCGGAGACGACGTGGGGTGCGTCGATCCCATATGCGTCGAAGAGTGCCTGGCCGTCACCGGAGGCACCGAAGTGCTCGATGGACACCGAGCGACCGGCGTCACCGACCAACCCACGCCACGGCATGGCGATCCCTGCCTCCACGGAGACGCGGGCGCGCACGGCGCGGGGCAGGACGGACTCGCGGTACTCGGCGTCCTGGTCCTCGAACCACTCCATGCAGGGCACCGACACCACGCGGGCACGCACACCCTGGTCGGCCAGCAGCCCCTGGGCGGCCAGGGCGTGCTGGACCTCGGACCCCGAGCCCATGAGGATGACGTCCGGGGTTCCCTCACAGTCGGAGAGGACATAGGCGCCGCGTACGACACCGGAAGCCTCCGCCAGCCCCGTGCCCGTCCCTCGTGCGGGATTGGGCAGGTTCTGGCGTGAGAGCACCAGGCCCGCCGGGTGGCGCTGTTCGAGGATTGCCTTCCAGGCCTGTGCGGTCTCGGCGGCATCCGCCGGGCGCACGACCGCCAGGCCCGGGATGGCCCGGCAGGAGGCCAGGTGCTCGATGGGCTGGTGGGTGGGGCCGTCCTCGCCAACGCCGACGGAGTCGTGGGTCCACACGTGCACGACAGGCAGGTCCATGAGCGCGGCCAGTCGCACGGCGCCGCGTTGGAAGTCGGAGAACACGAAGAAGGTGCCCCCGTAGATGCGGGAGAGGCCGTCGGCGGCCACGCCGTTCATGATCGCGGCCATGGCGAACTCACGGACGCCGAAGTGCAGGTTGCGTCCGAAGGGGTTGCCGGGGAACATCGCGGAGGACCGGTCCTCGGGCAGGAAGGACGGCCAGCCCTTCATGAAGGTGTTGTTGGAGCCTGCCAGGTCCGCCGATCCGCCCCACAGCTCGGGGACGGCCTCGGCGATGGCGCCCAGGACCTGCCCGGAGGCTGCGCGGGTGGCCACGGCCTTGCCCTCCTCGAACTGCGGGAGCGCCCGGTCCCAGCCTTCAGGCATGTGTCCCGCCAGGATGCGCTCCAGCATGGCGGCACGCTCAGGATGGGCGCTGCTCCACTTCTCGAAGCGTGCGTCCCAGTTCTGGTGGGCTTCACGGGCACGCTGCGCAGCATTGGCGCGGGCAGCGTCCACTGCCTCCTGGTCCACGTCGAAGGAAGTGTCAGGATTGACGCCCAGCGTCTCCTTGAGTCCCCTCAAGGCGTCGCCACCGAGCTTGGAACCGTGGATCGCGCCGGTGTTCTCCTTGCCGGGCGTGGGCCAACCGATGATGGTGCGCAGCGCGATGATCGAGGGTCTGCCGGTCTCAGCCTTCGCGGCCTCCAGGGCCTGGTCCAGGGCCTGGACGTCCTCGGAGTAGGAGCCGTCGGCGTGGAGCCAGTCCACCCGCTGGACGTGCCAGCCGTAGGCCTCGTACCGGGCGAGCACGTCCTCGGTGAAGGCGATGTTCGTGTCGTCCTCGATGGAGATGTGGTTGTCGTCGTAGATGACGGTGAGGTTGCCCAGCTCCTGGGTACCGGCCAGGGAGGCGGCCTCGGAGGTCACGCCCTCCTGCATGCAGCCGTCACCGGCGACGACGTAGACGTCATGGTCGAAGACGGACTCACCCATCGGGGTCTCGGGATCCAGCAGGCCGTGGGAGCGGCGCGCCGACATGGCGAAACCGACGGCGGCGGCGAAACCGGTGCCCAGGGGCCCGGTGGTCAGCTCGACGCCGCGGGTGTGGCCGAACTCCGGGTGCCCCGGGGTGAGCGAGCCGAGCACGCGCAGCTGCTCCAGGTCGTGGAGCTCCAGGCCGGCACCGGCCAGGTAGAGCTGGATGTACTGGGTCAGGGAGCTGTGCCCTGCGGAGAGGATGAACCGGTCACGCCCCAGCCACCGGTCGTCGGCCGGGTCGAAGCGGAGGTGTCGCTGGAAGAGCAGGTAGGCGGCGGGGGCCAGCGAGATCGCCGTGCCGGGGTGCCCGTTGCCTGTCTTCTCCACCGCATCCGCAGCCAGTACCTTTGCGGTCGTCACTGCGCGGTCGTCCATGGGGTCCCACTTGAATGTCACTTCGGCCTCCAGCCGTCCATGCCCTCGGGGCGTGCTTCACACGGGTTCCGCACAGAACTCTATCCCGAGCGCCTCCCTGCCACCCCGGGGCATGCCCGTGCGGAGCGGGAACAGCGTCTCCGGGTGGGCCGCGCCTACCATGCCCACCATGGATGCGCTGGAGGAGGTGGCACGCGACTGGCTGGACCACCTGAGGGTGGAACGGGGGGCATCGCCCCACACCGTGTCCAACTATCGGCACGACGTGGAGCGGTATGTCGCGGACCTGCACGCGCAGGGCACCACCGACCTCGCCGGGGTGGGGGAGGACCAGGTCCTCGCCCACGTGGCGGGCCTGCGTTCGGGTGCGCTCACCGGCCACCCCCTGGCGGCCTCCTCCGTGGCCAGGGCCTGCGCTGCCATCCGCGGGCTGCACCGCTTCGCCCTGCGCGAGGGCGTCGCGCCCACGGACCCCGCGGCGCGCCTGTCGGCCCCCAAGGCACCCGAACGACTGCCCAAGGCCCTGTCCATCACCCAGGTCGGCCAGTTGCTCGACGCCGCACACCTGGGGGACTCCGCGGTGGAGCTGCGTGATGCGGCACTCCTGGAACTGCTCTACGCCACCGGGGCCCGCATCACGGAGGCGGTCTCCCTGGCACTGGACGACCTGGACCTGGACGAGGACCTCCCCGTCGTCCGCCTCTTCGGCAAGGGCCGGAAGGAACGCCTGGTCCCGGTGGGGCGCCCGGCCCGCGAGGCCGTGGCCGCCTACCTGGTCCGTGCGCGCCCGCAGCTGGCGGCGCGCGGCCGGGGAACTCCCACGCTGTTCCTCAACACCCGTGGCCGCCCGCTCTCGCGCCAGTCCGCCTGGGAGGCACTGCAGCGGGTGGCGCGACTTGCCGGGCTGGAGGCCCATGTCTCCCCCCACACACTGCGTCACTCCTTCGCGACACACATGCTGGAAGGTGGGGCCTCCATCCGCGACGTGCAGGAGCTCCTGGGCCATGCCTCGGTCCAGACGACACAGATCTACACGAAGCTCTCCGCCCTGACCCTCAGGGAGGTCTACCGCACCTCCCATCCGCGAGCGCTCGGGCGGGGGACCGATGAGGTGGGGGAACGATGATCTAGGCTGGGCCTGTGACGACTGATGCTCAACCCACCCTGGACGGCAGCTCCTTCGAGGCGGAGGACGACTTCCCCGTCCCCGCCCCCCTGGACGGCCACGGGCCTGCACGCATCATCGCCATGTGCAACCAGAAGGGCGGGGTCGGCAAGACGACCACGACCATCAACCTGGGTGCGGCGCTGGCGGAGTACGGCCGACGGGTCCTGGTGGTGGACTTCGATCCCCAGGGAGCAGCCTCGGTGGGGTTGGGCATCAACACCTTGGACATGGATCAGACCGTGTACACGGTGCTCATGAACTCCCGCGCCGATGTGCGCTCCGCCATCGTGCCCAGCGACGTGGCCGGACTCGATGTCCTGCCCGCCAACATCGACCTCTCCGCAGCCGAGGTCCAGCTGGTCAACGAGGTGGCGCGCGAGTCGGCACTGGCCCGCGTCCTGCGTCACGTCACGGATGACTACGACGTGGTGCTCATCGACTGCCAGCCCTCACTGGGGTTGCTCACCGTCAACGCCCTGACCGCGGCGCACGGGGTCATCGTGCCCGTGGAGGCCGAGTTCTTCGCCCTGCGCGGCGTGGCCCTGCTGGTGGAGACCATCGAGACGGTGCGTGACCGCATCAATCCGCGCCTGAAGATCGACGGGATCGTGGCCACCATGGTCGACACCCGCACCCTGCACTCACGCGAGGTCCTCCAGCGTCTGTCGGAGGCCTTCGGCGACCTCGTCTACACCACGCAGATCCGCCGCACGGTGAAGTTCCCCGACGCCTCCGTCGCCACGGAACCCATCACCAGCTACGCGCCCACGCACCCCGGTGCGCAGGCCTACCGACGCCTGGCACGTGAGGTGGTCGCCCGTGGTGACGTCGCGTGAAGCCGTGCTCGCGGCCGAGGACACACAGCGACAGGGGCGTCTCGACGACTTCCAGGTGAGCCTGGAGGTGTTCCAGGGTCCCTTCGACCTGCTGCTGCAGCTGATCTCGCGGCGCAGGCTCGACATCACCGAGGTTGCCCTCTCCGAGGTCACCGACGAGTTCATCAGCCACATGCGTGCCTTCCCCGACCTCTCGCGCACCACGGAGTTCCTGGTCGTGGCCGCCACCTTGTTGGACATGAAGGCCGCCCACCTCCTGCCACGCGAGGAGGACCAGGAGGACGCCGACCTCGCGGACCTGGAAGCCCGCGACCTGCTCTTCTCCCGACTCCTGCAGTACCGGGCCTTCAAGGAGGCGGCGGCCCAGATCTCCCGCACCCTGGCCGAACACGCAGGCACCTTCCCACGCATTGTGGCGCTGGAACCCCACTTCGCGGCCCTGTTGCCTGAACTCGTGTGGCGCACGACACCGGCAGAGCTCGCCCGCGCGGCCGCCGATGCCCTCACCCACACCCCACCCACGGTCGAGGTCGCCCACCTGCATGACCCGGCGGTGCCGGTGCGCGAACAGGCGCTCCTGGTCGCAGAACTCCTGCGCGCCCGCGGCAGCGCCACCTTCCACCAGCTGGTGGAGGATGCGGGCTCCACCGCCGTGGTCGTCTCACGCTTCCTGGCACTGCTGGAGCTCTACCGCCGACGCGTCATCACCTTCACCCAGGAGGAAGCACTGGGGGAACTCACGGTGTCGTGGAGTGGGGGAGCCGACCGGGTGGACATCGACATCGACGAGTACGAGGGCGACGCGGCCGCGGCTGCGCTCCCGCCGGAGGAGGCATCCGATGCCGCAGCATCCTGAGGTGGGGGAGGTCGGCGCGGACCCGGTCCTCACGCAGCTCTTCGCACCCCTTGAGGCCGTCCTCATGGTGGTCGACCACCCGGTGCCCGCAGTGGAGCTCGCCGAGGCACTGGGGGTGGGGGTCGCCCTCGTGGAGAAGGCACTGGAGGCGCTGGCAGCGCAGTACCGGGGCGCACCCGCATCCCTGCCCTCCTCGCACGTCGTGACCGC
>JAKECL010000360.1 GCA_030460725.1 Propionibacterium sp. | reverse complement strand
CCCCCGGGAGAGCGGGCCCGGGGCCTCGGTCCCCCATCCTCCCACCTCTGCCGATCCCCCGGTGCATGAGGGCGGACGAGGGGACCTGGGCGAAGCACCCATGTACCACCTGGTGACCGCGGACGGACGCACGGTGGACCTGGTGCTCGGCGGGGCCGTCGACCCGGGGACACGTCCTCCCCACCCCGTGGAGGAACTGGTGCCGACGAAGATGCAGCTCATCCTGCCGGATCCGCTGTGGAGGAGCGGCCGACGTGGACGTGCACGACGGTGCCGCCCACGATGTCAGTTGGGCGTGAGGCAGGCCTTGATCGTCGTGGAAGCGGTCCCACGCAGAGCCGTGAGGACACCTGAAGACAACTCGTAGCTGCTCCGGAACGGCATCCAGTCCGACCCTTCGCCGTCGATTCGGTAGGCATGGCCGGACTGTGGACCGGGAGTGAAGACCACATCCCTCACAGGAGCCGTGGAGTGAAGGTTGTACTCCGTGAGCGCATCCGTGAGATCCAAGGTGTGTGACCATCCGAAGAAGAACGGGTTCGCCTCCAGGTCAGTGACCGTGCCCGACACCGTCATCTCGACGCACAGATCGCCGAGCCCTGGAGTACCTCCGGTCCAGACGGGTGCACTGGGATGCGGCATGGAGAACCCGTCCGCGACAGGTAGCTGGCCGTGGAGCCAGAAGTTGCACAAGTGGATGGTCCTGGTCTGGGAGACACTGATGGCGTCCGTGCCGGTCAGCTCGAGGTGCGCGGAGTCCTCATCAGTGACTCTCCATTCCGATTCGTAGCGCAGGTCCGGTCTCTCGCCGTAGAACGGAACTCCGGAGAGGTCGACAGCCAGCTGCCAAGTGGCGGGCGAATCGGTCGAGCCCGTCACCACCACTGCGGCACACAACTCTCGCCCGGCGTTCCCTGCGGAGGTGGCTGAGGTGATCGCGCCACCGTCCTTCTCGGTCCACACGACGGAGGCGACGACGGTGTTGGCATTCCCCGCAGTGATGACCCGGTCCGCCGGAGTCTGTCCTCCACCCGGGCTGGAGGGCTGGGGACTCGGCTGCGGCGTTCCGCCTCCCTGGTCCCCGTCGCCCGACGAGGGCGAGGGCTCAGGCGTCGGCGTCGAGGTCCACGTCCCCGAGCTCACACCGGCACTGAAGTGTGCCTGGTCGAACCACCCTGAGGCACCTGCGACTCCCCCACCGAGCAACAGGACCACCAGGACGCCCGCGAGGAGCGCCCTGGTGGTCCTGTGCATGCGAGCCTTGCTCAAGCGGTTGCCCTGTCCCTGCGTCGGGCGCGCAGGCGGGCCGGGAGTCCACCCCGGTTGATCCCGCGCGTGCCCCGCGGCGAGGGCGGCACCATGACGAAGACCATCATGGCGGCCAGCGCAACGGCCAGCGGGATCATGACCTGGGGTCTGATGAGCTTGACGATGACGTAGCCGACCACGGGGATGCGCCACTTCGGCGCCCACACCTCACCCGATGCCTGGTAGACGGGGGCATCCACCGAGGAGTTGGCATCGCCCTTGAGCTGCAGCAGTGCCTGGTCCCCGTCGCGCTGGATGTCGACGATGCGGTGGGAGACGGGCATGTGGTCCGCATCGGGTGCGATGGAGACCACCTGGCCGACCTCCAGGTCGGCCACGGCCACCCTGGTGTCGATGAGCAGGTCACCCCTGCTGATGCCGGGCTCCATGGAGCCCGAGATCACGACCAGGGGGTTGATGACGCCCAGGCGTGCCAGCCCGAAGACCGCGAGCGCAGCGAGGGCGACCACCAGGGTGAGCACCACCAGCACGCGGCGCAGCCCACGCAGTCCTGCCCGAACGACCATCATCGAGACACCCCTCCTACGCCATCACTCGCCGGGAGTGGTGGGGACCGCCGTGCCGGTGAACTGGAGGGTCGCCGTGTTCTCAGAGCTCGGGGAGCCTTGGAGGTCGTTGCCCTAGTCCCCGGCGGTGATCGTCAAGGTCGCCGTGGTGTCGTCCGCATCTGAATCATCACTGTTGGCAGCCAACGTCACTGTCTGTTCAGTGGCGGCCCCGTCGAACACGAAGCTCGTCGTTGTTGCGCCGTCCGTCAGGAGCGACCCTTTCACCGTCAGATCCTTCTTCACGGTTACCGGAACAGTCGAGTCATTGTGGAGGTGGACGGTCACGGAGCGGGTGTCGCCGGGAACCATGTTGGCGAACCTGTCAGCTGGGATGCTGATGACGACACCCTCGCCGTCCGAGTCAGCGTCCGTCCAGTTCTCCCCGTCCAGACTGCCCTGGAGCTGGATGGTGCCGGCATCGGCAGAGGCCGAGAACCACGCATCATTGCTGAACCCTGCTGAGGTCGCAGCGGCGGTGACGCCGACGACGGCCAGGAGGACGGCGCCCAGGCGGACGGCGCGGGACTTGCGGGTGTCCTTGTCGGAACAGGAGTCGGCGCGGTGAGAGGACATGAGGAATCGTTGCTTCGTTCGAGGAGAGTGAGGTGGCAGGAAGCACCTGCCCAAGGGGTCAACAGATGCGATCCGGCGGCGGGGATTCAGCAGCTCAGACGCGCTTTCTGAACACGTTGTCAGATTTGCATCTGAACGTCGCCCACGTCAAGGTGGGAGTGGCCCGGGGACGGGGTGAACGTCGTCACAACAATTGCCGTTGCGAGCGACGAACGGCCAGTTCCCCACGACGTCCCACATAGTCACACATCCGCCTGCATACGTGAATTGGGACCTTCGTTCCGGTCGTTCGCCCCTCCGTTCTCTGACCAGGGCGACGACCGTCACAGGGACCCCTTCCCCACACCCCTCACACACCACCCGTCATG
>JAKECL010000359.1 GCA_030460725.1 Propionibacterium sp. | reverse complement strand
GGCCCACCGCCCCACCTCCGCCAGGAGATCCGCGGGAGGACCCTCCTCCCAGGACGGGACCTCTCCCGGTGCCCAGACCCGCACCGGGCCAGGGAGCGAGGTGCCCGCGGGCACCTCGACACCCGGGAGTGGGGAGGCCGGAAACGGCGCTCCGTCCCGGCGCAGCGGGAGACGTCCGCGTCTGTCCAGGCGTGCCCAGGCCTCCGTCGGTGTCGTCACGCTGGCCTCGGGCCTGCTCTTCAGCCTCTCGGCGGCCTCCGCCCGGGAGGAGTCCCTGCCCCGCGACGCCGGTCTGGTGGGTCTGGTGCGCCACCAGCAGGACACGGTCGACGAGATGATGTCGGGGAACAATGAGTTGCAGGCCCGCATCGATGACCTGGTCGCCCGCTCCGCGGCCTCGCCCTCGCCGAGCCCCACCTCCGTGCTCCAGCTGTCACGGGCAGCGGTGAGCGGCCCCGGCGTCACTGTCACCCTCACCGATGCGCCCGCGGGACCCTTGCCGGAGAACGCAAAGCCTGACGATCTCGTCATCCACCAGCAGGACATCGAGGACGTGATGAACGCGCTGTGGCGCGGCGGCGCGGAGGCCATGACGGTCCAGGGGAAGCGGGTCCACTCGCGCAGTGTGATCCGCTGCATCGGCAATGTGATCCTGGTGGACGGGGCACGCTTCTCCCCGCCCTACGTCATCGCCGCCATCGGCGACCCGCAGTCCTTGGAGGCGGCGCTGGACTCCGATGCGCGCATCACGATCTTCCTGCAGTACGTGGCCCGCTACCAGCTGGGATGGGACGTCGATACGGAGGACGACCTGCACTTCGATCCGGTCGCACAGGACCCGGGTATCCGATTCGCACAGGTGGAGGACCATGGCTGAACATGCAGCGACCCGCAGTGGACGCCGGGGCGGAGGAGTCCTGGTGGGCGTCATGGGTGTCGTCGGAGAGCTCCTCATCACCGCTGCTGTCGTCCTGGCGCTCTTCGCGGTGTGGCAGCTGTACTGGACGAGCTGGGAGGTGGAGGGGCCCCGCGCACAGCAGGTGGCCGCCTTCGAGGAGGAGCATGCAGCGCCCTCCAGGCAGCTGGGTGAGGTGCACACGGAGGATCCTCCCGCGGTCCAGGCCCCGTCGGCCGGTGAGATCTACGGGCTGCTGCACATCCCCCGATGGGACTGGATGAAGACCCCACTGGCGGAGGGCACCACCTCCGACGTCCTGGACCGGGGCTACGCAGGACACTACGCGGAGACCGCACAGCCCGGGGAGATCGGGAACTTCTCCGTGGCGGGCCACAGGCGCACCTATGGCAACAACTTCCGCCACATCGACCAGCTGGTCCAGGGGGACAAGGTCGTCGTGGAGGTCGCGGACACCTACTACGTCTACCGGGTGGAGACCCATGAGATCGTCTCACCCGATGCGGTGTGGGTGGTGGCTCCGGTCCCCGGGGACACGACCTTCTCCGAGCAGCCCACCCAGAGGTGGATGACGATGACGACCTGCCACCCCGAGTACGGCAACTCCGAACGCTACATCGTCCACCTGGCCTTCGAGTCCTGGACCCCCAAAT
This sequence comes from Propionibacterium sp., assembly GCA_030460725.1. GTDB lineage: Bacteria > Actinomycetota > Actinomycetes > Actinomycetales > Actinomycetaceae > Pauljensenia. The sequence continues at coordinate 1,250 of JAKECL010000359.1, read as the reverse complement.
CCACCGGGGTGCCCCAGGAACTGCTCGACGAGCCCCAGAACTGAGCACGCAGAAGGGAGAACGCGATGTACGGATGGATCTTCCGGCACCTGCCCGGGCCGACCTGGTTCAAGGTCGTGGAGTCACTGGTGCTCCTGGCCGCCGTGGTCTGCGCGCTGTTCGTGTGGGCCTTCCCCTGGGCACAGACGACCTTTGACCTCGGGGGTGCCGGCGTCGGCTGAGCCCAGCTGCGGGGGAGCACTCCAGGGGGTGCCACCCCGTGGCTGCCGTGGGGGAGCACCTGGGGCGTGGTGCGCAGACACCGGGGTGTCGCCCCCTCGCCTGCGCGCCGTGGTCTGCACCCCGTGGGTCCACGAGGGCGGCGCCGCCTTCCGCCGTCCGGTCCTGGGCGGCCGGGACGGCGTGGCGCGTGGGAGGATCGTCGCAGTGGAAGGGGAGTGGTCTCATGGCACGCATCCTGTGCGTCGACAACTACGACAGCTTCGTGTGGACGATCGTCGGCTACCTGCGCCACATGGGCGCCGAGGTCGATGTGGTCCGCAACGACGCGGTGGACCCCCGCTGGCACGTTGAGGGTGGGTACGACGGCGTCCTGGTCTCCCCGGGTCCCGGGGACCCCAAGGGGGCAGGCTCCTCCCTGCAGGTGATTGCCGACTGCGCAGAGCAGAAGATCCCGATGTTGGGGGTCTGCCTGGGCCACCAGGCATTGGGAGAGCTCTTCGGTGCCACCGTCTCCCATGCCCCGGAGCTCATGCACGGCAAGACCTCGACCGTCACCCACGACGGGCGCGGGGTCTTCGAGGGGGTTCCCTCCCCGCTCACGGTGACCCGCTACCACTCCCTCGCGGTCGAGCCCTCCACGGTGCCGGAGGAACTGGAGGTCACCGCGACCACGGAGTCCGGCATTGTCATGGGGTTGCGGCACCGCGACCTGCCCCTGGAAGGCGTGCAGTTCCATCCCGAGTCGGTGATGACCGACCACGGGCACCTCATGCTGGCCAACTGGCTCCGCGCCTGTGGGGACGCAGAGGCTCCCACGCGTGCGGCGACGATGGCTCCCATGGTGGCCCACCGCTGGGGGCTCTGAACTGCGGGTCCCTGTCCCTCACAGGCGGACCGGGGGAGCATCGCGGTCCCACACACCGTGCAGGTGACCCGGTCCCTGGATCGGGACCGGGTCACCTGCTCAGCCGTTCCTGCTCAGCCGTTCCTGCTCAGCCGTTCCTGCTCAGCCGTTCCTGCTCAGCCGT
>JAKECL010000358.1 GCA_030460725.1 Propionibacterium sp. | reverse complement strand
CATGCCCCAGTTCTGCACGAGATCCGTCCAGGAGGAGAAGAACCCCTGCGGGCCGTTGGCCAGGACCACCACACTCACGCACACGGCGGCGCTCACCAGCACCACCCCCATGAGGCGGAAGAGGAAACCGAGGGGCCGCATCCGCCCCCGCCACACCGTGCGCGGCCCCACCAGGGCCAGCCCCACCAGGAGCCCGAGGGCCAGGAGGACGCTGCCCACCTGGGTCCCCCACCCGTCTATGGCGAAGGCGCGCGCGAGACCGGACAGGAGGGAGTTGGACTGACCGTGGGCAGCGTCCCCGGACTGGGCAGCGCCCGACTGACCCGCGCCGGACTGCAGCGGGCCCGCGACCGTCTTGCCGGAGGATCCGCCCTGGGACCACCAGGCCAGCCCCAGAGGGAACTGCTGGGCCCAGGTCGTCCACGAGTGTCCTCCACTGGTGTCGACATGGGTGACGACGTCGTCCTCGGCTCCGGCGACCTGCGTGACATTGTCCAGCAGGGACATCGCATCCGGGTCGTTGCTGGTGGCGGCCAGCCACAGGCGCGCAGGCGTGCGATTGCGGTCCTGGACCATGCGCGAGACGGTGAAGGGTCGCCGCACCGACTCCTCGGCCACCGACAACGGACCGAGTTCGGGTTCGTCATAGCCCGACATCGCCACGGCACCCCAGAACTGGTCCTGGTGACGCAGGTAGAGCACCGGGGCGCAGTAGGCACCAGCCGAGATGCCCGAGAGCACCCATCCGCTGCGCATGCCGGAGGTGTTGGGGAAGTTCGTGCGGATCGACTGGACCAGGTCCTGGGTGAGGAAGGTCTCCACAGGAGGTTGCCCCTGGATGTCGATGCAGGTGGGCGGCGCGCCACTCATGGAGAGATCGGCGACCACGAAGATCGCCGGCGGCATCTCGCCCGACTCCGACATCCTCGTGAAGGTCTCGTTCACCCCCATGGCCTTCACGACACCGGAGTCCGATCCCGGGAACCCGTGCAGGAACATCACCACGTCGTAGGTGGTGCCCGAGGTCGGGGAGTACCCGGGTGGTGTCCACACCGTCACCGAACGCTGCAGTCCCGAGGCGGGCCCTGAGACCTGGGCCCTCCACACGCCCTCGTCCTCCACGCGGGAGAAGGTCGTGGTCCAGGAAGGATCCCCGGGATGTGCCGCGAGGGAGGAGGGCAGGGGGACATCGGCCTCGTTGCCCCTCGCCTCCTCCTGATCCGGGTCAGGGGCACCGGGTGCAGGCAGTGGAACCACTCCGGAACCAGACTGGGCGTCCTCCCCTCCTGAGACCGTGCGCCACAGGTCACCAGCAGTCTTGAACCACCCCATGCGGACGTTGGCGGAGCCCGCCAGGGTTCCCAGCAGCAGGGTTGCGGTCACCACCACGCAGACCACCGCGGTCGTGCGGGGGAAGCGCCCCCTCTGCCCGCCCAGGAGCAGGGCGCTCACCACACCCGCCGCCAGTGTGAGTACAGTGCACAACCACACCAGGTGCATTGACACCAAGCTCATCCGACCGCCTCCGGCTCATCCGTCTTCATCCGCCCCCGCTGCCCCGGCGCGCGGACTGCCGTGCAGGGCTGAGACCCCGGCACGGCACCCACCGCTGTCAACTGGTGTGGTCGGGACTCACCCGGCGCGGCGCGTGGGGTCGCGGATCGGCCAGGCCCCCGGCAGCCAACTCGGAACGCAGGTTGCGGGGCAGGGCGAAGGTGATGGTCTCTGTCTGGGTGCGGACCTCCTCCACCGTGGGGAACCCCCTGTTCGCGAGCCACTCGATGACCTCACGCACGAGGATCTCGGGAACCGAGGCCCCGGAGGTCAGTCCCACCGTCGATGCCCCCTCGAACCACGCCGGGTCGAGTTCGTCGGCCTTGTCGACGCGGTGGGCGGCGCCGGCCCCTGCCTCCAGGGCGACTTCAACCAGGCGCACCGAGTTCGAGGAGTTCGCCGACCCCACCACGATCATCACATCCGCCCGCGGGGCGATGGTCTTCACCGACTCCTGCCGGTTCTGGGTGGCGTAGCAGATGTCATCCGAAGGCGGGTCGATGAGCTGGGGGAAACGCTCGCGCAGACGGTCCACCGTCTCCCGGGTCTCGTCCACGGACAAGGTCGTCTGGGAGATCCACACGACGCGCGAGGGGTCGCGTACGACCACGCCCTCGACCTCGTCGGGGGAGCCGACGACCTGGATGTGGGCGGGAGCCTCTCCGAAGGTGCCCTCCACCTCCTCGTGGCCTTCGTGGCCCACCAGGATGATGTCGTAGTCGTCCTTGGCGAAACGCACAGCTTCACGGTGGACCTTGGTGACCAGGGGGCAGGTGGCGTCGATGGTCGCCAGGTTGCGGGCATCGGCCGCGGCGCGCACCTGCGGGGAGACCCCGTGGGCGGAGAAGACGACCCGCGCCCCCTCCGGCACCTCGTCGGTCTCCTGGACGAACACCGCACCACGTCTGGTCAGGGTCTCCACGACGTACTTGTTGTGGACGATCTCCTTGCGCACGTAGACCGGTGGCCCGTAGAGGTCGAGTGTCTTCTCCACGCCGTCGACCCCCCGGGCGACACCGGCGCAGTAACCACCGGGGGCTGCCAGCAGGACCGTCCCACCTGGCGGGGTCGGTGCGGGGGCTTCCGGCGCGGTGCCCGCCGTTGCAGCGGCGGCGGACGGGGTCTCGATCGTCATGCGACCAATCTATCCAAGTGGGCGCCGCACGGCGCGTGAGGGTGTCCACGCCCACATCGCGAGCCGCCATGAGGACCTCCGGCGAGCTCCCGGAGGGGCGGACACGTCCTGACACGGGCATCTGCGCCCCCGAAGCGCTGTC
>JAKECL010000357.1 GCA_030460725.1 Propionibacterium sp. | reverse complement strand
GGAGCGACCACTTCGAGACCGACATGACGACGACCAGGACGATGGGGGCGATGTACAGGAGGACGAGGAGCACGGTGGCCGGAGTGGCCCACGCCCACCCCCGCACGTCCTCCCGGCGCCGTCTGCGCACCTCGTGGTCAACCTCCGGTCGCTCCCGGACTGCCGTCAGAGCCATGATCCGTGTCCTTCCTCGTTGCCCTCGTCGTCCCGGGCACTGGGATGGGTCGCGGGGCCTGCCCGCGACCCATCCCGTGTCTCACCGCGCCCGTGTGTCCCTCACTGGCCGAGGATCGCCGTGATCGCGTCGTTGTCGGCCTGGAGCGTCGACCCGTCCCCGAAGACAGCGTTCTGGAAGAGCACCTGCCACGGGCTGCCCGAGGCGTTGAATGCCTCGTTGTAGTTGACGGCCGCGGGGGTGCGCCCGTCCTTGATGGTTGCGTTCGCCACGAGCGTGCGCGGATCGGCGTCCTTGTAGCCGTTGGCGAGCACCGTCAGGTTGGAGGCGGTGTCGTTGTTGTCGGCGAAGACCTCCTGCTGGGCGGAGTCCGTCATGAGCCAGGAGATGAAGTCCCAGGCCTGGTCGACGTTCTTGGACGACTTGGAGATGCCGATGGCGTCTCCACCCAGGAAGGTCGACTGGTTGCCGCCCACGCCGGGGATCCCGGTCACACCGATGTCGAAGCTCGCGGTGTCGAAGAGTCCCGTCACCGCGGTGTAGGGGTAGGGCATGACGCCGACCTTGCCGTTCTCGAAGGGAGCGGTCCAGGTCGCGCCGGTCTCGTCCTTGGAGCCCGCGCCGACCCCGTTGGGGGTGTCGACCAGGCTCTTGAGCGCGTCGAAGACGGACTTGGCGGAGTCGGAGGCGAGCTCGGCGGAGGTGCCGTCGGCGGAGATCACCTCACCACCGCTGGCCCACACCATGGGGAAGTACATGAATGCGTCGCAGCCACCGCACTGGCCGGGGATGTAGGTGCCCGCCACGCCGTCCTCGTCCAGGGCGGCGACGGCCTGGGCCTGCTCGACGAACTCCTCGACGGAGGTGGGACCCTTGTCGGGATCGAGACCGGCCTTGGTGTATAGGTCCTTGTTCCAGACCATCACCGAGATGTCGGTGACGAAGGGGAGCGTGTACTCCACGCCGTCCACCGTGCCGGCATCGATGTGACCCTGCTGCAGGTCGGACTTGTTGGGCAGGGCGTCGATGCGATCGGTGAGGTCCTGGAACACACCCTGCTGTGCCCAATAGGGGATGCGCACGACGTCGCCGGCCAGGATGTCGGGCAGGGAGTCGGACTGGACCGCGGCACCGAGCTTCCCCTCGACATCGTCATTGGGCAGGATCTCCAGCTTGACCTGGTTCTGGTGGGAGGCGTTGTAGGCCTCCACTGCGGCCTTTGCCTGCTTCTCCAGGGGCGCGCGCGACCACATGGTCAACTGGGTGCCGTCATCGGCCCCCGCTGCAGCGCCGGACTGGCCCGAGGCGCCGTTCGCGTCCCCCGAGGCCGACCCGCCTCCGCCGCACGCGGCGACACCGGTTGCCAGGGCTGCGGCTGTCATGACCGCCAGTGTGGCCTTCCATGGATTCCTCATCACTGCTCCCTCTCCTCTCCCCGACAGGCCGGGGAAGTCCTCGTCGTTGAGTTCCACCTCCTGGGAGCGGGGGTCGCGCACGCGCAGCGGGCGACGATCGCGAAACGCTCCGAAAAGGCTTGCGGAAGAAGTCGACCACATCGGCAGCGTGTCGTCAAGCCGATCGTGGTCACGGTTGTGTCACGGCCCGCGGTGGGGCGCCTGCACTCTTCGCGGACGAGGGCGGCTCGCGGTCCTCCGAGGGGTGACGTCTGAATGCTATGTTGAGGGAATGACGGATGCAGGTTCGACGCGCTCATCGGGGAGTCGCGCGAAAACGATTGCCGCCCATGCCCCCGCGCGCGCGGCAACCTTGGCAGATGTCGCGCGCGCTGCGGGTGTCTCGGTGTCCACTGCCTCCAAGGCCCTCAACGGCCGGCCTGACGTCAGTGCGGGCACTCGGGTCAGGGTCCAGAGCGCCGCGGACCAGCTCTCCTTCTCCCCGAACTCCCTGGCCAGGTCCCTGGTGTCGGGGCGTTCCTTCACCGTCGGCCTCATCACCCACGACCTGGAGGGTCGCTTCTCCACTCCCATCCTGATGGGCGCCGAAGACGCCTTCGGGCTCAACAACATCTCGCTGCTGCTGTGCGATGCGCGTGGCGACTACCTGCGTGAGCGCCACCAGGTGAAGGTCCTGCTGGAGCGCAGGGTCGACGGGATCATGGTTGTCGGGGCAGACAATGCGCGTCCCTCCATCGGGCGGGACCTGGCGGTCCCCGTCGTCTATCTCTACGCCGCCTCGGCAGACCCCGCCGACATCTCCCTCATCTCCGACAACGTCGGAGCGGGCAGGCTCGCCGCCGAGCACCTCATCGACTGCGGCAGGCGACGCATCGCCATCCTGGGCGGCGACCCGACCTACGGAGCCTCCCCGGAACGTGCCGAAGGTGCCATGGCGGCGCTGACCGGCGCCGGGCTGGAACCGGTGGGGGGTGGTCCCCTCTACGGCTCCTGGTCCGAGGAATGGGGTCGGGGCGGGTGCCACGCGCTCATCACCCAGTACCCCGACATCGATGCGATCATCTGCGGCAGCGACCAAGTGGCCCGCGGAGCACTGGACACGTTGCGTGACCTCGGGCGATCCGTGCCCGACGACGTCGCCGTCACCGGTCACGACAACTGGAAGATCCTCGTGTCCGGATCCCGCCCACCCCTGACCAGCATCGACATGAACCTGGAGGATCTCGGGCGCCTGGGCGCCACCCGTCTGCG
>JAKECL010000356.1 GCA_030460725.1 Propionibacterium sp. | reverse complement strand
GGGCGGGGAGTCCGGAGGTCAGGTTGGAGACGTAGAAGGTCACCGGCACCGCGATCAAGGACAGCCCCGCGAGCGTGGACCAGACCGCACCGTGGGTGAGCAGGAGAAATGCGGGCACGCTCAGGAGGATCGCGGAACCCGATCCCATCCACAGGACGGGACGGCGGCCGATGCGGTCCGACAGACGCCCCGCCAGGGGGATGCAGAAGGACATGACGACCAGCACCGGGATGGTCAGCAGCGTCCCGTGCACGGCGTCATAGCCCAGGGTGACGGTGAGGTAGGTCGGCTGTAGCTGGTGAGGGCGTAGGCCAGCGTGTTGGCTGCAGCGACCAGCGTCATGGAGATGAGGATCGGGCGCCACAGGGTGCGCACCATCCTCAGGGTTCCCGGCGCACCGTGGAGCCTGCTCCCATCCCCTGCCCCCGCCGCCTGTTGGGCATCGAGTTGGGCCTGGAAGGCGGGAGTCTCCTCGATGCGCAGTCGGAAGTGGATGGCGACCGCGCCCAGGGGGCCCGCCAGAAGGAAGGGGATGCGCCACGCTCCGTCAATGATCGCCTGCTCACCGAGGGTGAGGTGCAGGGCGGAGACCACCACGGCACCCAGTGCGAACCCGAGGTAGGAGCCGGTGTCGAGGATGGAGGCGAAGAAGCCGCGCCGCCTGTCCGGGGAGTGCTCGGAGACGAAGGTGGTGGCACCCGCGTACTCCCCGCCGGTGGAGAATCCCTGGAGGAGCTTGAGTACGACCAACAGGACGGGTGCCGCAGCGCCGATGGTCGCGTGGGTGGGCAGCAGGCCGATGCAGAAGGTGGAGGCGGCCATGAGGATCAGGGTGGCGGCCAACACCCTCTGGCGACCGATCCGGTCTCCCAGGCGGCCCAGGACGATGCCTCCCAGGGGGCGGGCGATGTAGGTGGAGGCGAAGACCCCCAGCGAGAAGAGCACCTGGACGGAGGAGGCGGCCGTGGGCAGGAACACCTGGCCCATGATGACCGCGAGGTAGCCGTGGACCCCGACGTCGTACCACTCCATCGTGTTCCCCACGATCGTGCCCCGTACGGCGGTGCGCATGAGGGCGTGGTCCACGACCGTCACGTCCTCCACGCGCAGACGTCGCCGGTGGGCGCGCGCTCCCGCACCGGGCGGCCCGGCCTCTCCGCCTGGGGTGTGCCGTGTGCCCGTGGTGGCGGGGACGGTGTGGTGGGAGGTCGGGGGGACAGATGGACTCATGGTGCTCCTCCTGGGAGGGTGCATCGCTCGACGCGGGGTCGAGCGAGGGATCCACTCCCGGGCGCGCCGGTCCGGCACCGACCCGAGGACTCAGTGGACGTTACCGACTCGTGGCCATGGGCGCAAGGACAGGGTGTGGTGGTCCCGCCCACCGCAGGGACATGACGAATCACCTGGTCCTGTCACCAAAGTCCCGGGTCGGGGCTCGGGGGCGGGCCTACCGTGGACCAGTCCGCAGTTGGCAGTTCGCAGTCCGCCCTCGTCCACAGGAGCACCGCCCGTGTCCACCCCAGATCCGTCCGCCACCCCGACCATCCCAGCAGCGAGGGTTGCAACGTCCGGTTCCGACCTCCCCCGGCCCGCCGCCATCGGATCGGTGCGCCCCACGGGATTCGCCTGGGATCGTGCACCCATGATGCTGTACTGGGAGCTCACACTGGCATGCGGTCTGGTGTGTCGCCACTGCCGGGCCAAGGCCATGAAGCGCGCGCTGCCCGGGGAGCTCTCGACCGAGCAGGCGGTGTCCTTCCTGGATGACATCACCGGTTTCGGGGACCCCATGCCCCACGTCGTGCTGACCGGAGGTGACCCCCTGCAGCGTGGCGACCTCTACGACATCATGGCTGCCGCGGGGGAGCGTGGCATCGGGGTGTCGGTCTCGCCCTCGGTGACGCCGCTGCTGACCAGGCAGAGCATGCACGCCATGCACGAGGCCGGCTCCCACGCGATCTCCCTGAGCCTGGACGGCTCCACCGCGGCCCGCCACGACGGCATCCGCCGCGTCCAGGGCACCTTCGACCAGACCATGGCGGCCTTCGACTGGGCGGAGGAGGTGGGCATGCCCGTCCAGGTCAACACCCTGGTCTCGGCCGAGACCGTCGACGACCTGCCCGAGGTCTACCGACTGCTCACGACGAAGAAGGTCGCACGCTGGACGCTGTTCTTCCTCATCCAGACCGGTCGCGGGGTGATGCTGAGTGAGATCACGCCGCAACGCTCCGAACAGGTCATGGAATGGTTGCACTCCCTGCGGGCCTCCACCCCCTTCCAGCTCTCCACCACCGAGGCCATCCACTACCGTCGCGTCCTGGCTCAGCACATGGAGGCGCAGGGGATGGATGCCGACCAGATCGTCCGTTCCCGGGCAGCGAGGGCCTTCGGGGTGCGCGACGGCAACGGCATCGTCTTCATCTCACACGTGGGAGATGTGACGCCCTCGGGCTTCATGCCCCTGACCATCGGGAACATCAAGGAGTCCTCGATCGTCGATCTCTACCGCGACCACCCGCTCATGCGCGACCTGCGCGATCCCTCCACCTTCCACGGCAAGTGCGGGGTGTGTGAGTACAACCAGCTGTGCGGCGGGGCGCGCTCGCGGGCCTGGGCTGCGACGGGGGACGCATTGGGCGAGGACCCGATGTGCACCTACGTGCCCGGAGCACGGCGGGCCTCCTCCTCCCACGCCGTCGCCTGAGTCGGGCACGGGTCCGGCGTGCAGGACCTACGATGCGAGGGAGGGACGCCCGGCGCGATGTCGCGCGAGGCGGTCCTCCTCCAGTCACCCGGGCACCCGCCGACACCCCGCCAGGAGGACATGATGACCACCCCCGAGAC